>CALLPS010000393.1 GCA_938015355.1 uncultured Pleurocapsa sp. | reverse complement strand
ATTGATTGAGAGAAAACAAAAAACGCCTAGAGAAAATCTAGACGTTAAATTACAAATCAATATAACTAATTGATATTACAGAGAATTGGCACCAGCTACTACCTCAGAAAGTTCTTGAGTAATTGCTGCTTGTCTAGCTTTGTTATAAGACAAGGTTAAATCCCCCATTAATTCTGAAGCATTTTCGCTAGCATTATTCATGGCAGTCATTCGAGCTGCCAGCTCACTAGCTGCTGCCTCTTGTAAAGCACGCAAAATCTGGTTATTAAGATATAAAGGTAACAAAGCATCCAAAATTTGTACTGGATCTTGTTCAAAAATTGTATCTTTAGGAAATTCGTCAACTTCGGTGGTTACTGTTTCTCTCTCTACACCAAACTTGCCACCTTTAGTAGTTAGGCGGAATATTTCATCATCTTTTTCTTCTAACCCTTTAGTAGTTAGAGGAAGTAAAGTTTGAACTACAGGTTTAGAAGCAATTAGAGAAACAAACTTAGTATAAATAAGTTCTACCTTATCAACTTCTTCAGCTAAGAAAAGTGATAGTAGTTCATCCCCAATTTCTGCCGCTTCAGGAGCCGTGGGAATTTGCTCTAAACCAATAAAAGTTTTTTCAGTAGGAGCACTGCGGTTGCCGAAATACTGAGTTGCCTTCCTTCCCACTAAAACAAAAGTATATTCAACACCTTGAGCTGTTAGTTCTTTGGCTCTAATCTCAGCTTTACGGATGACACTGCTGTTATAGCCTCCACATAAGCCTCGATCGCCACTAACTACCAATAGAGCAACTTTTTTAATTTCTCTTTGCTCTAACAAAGGTAAATCGACATCTTCAAACTGTAGCTTACCCTGAATATTATAAAGAACCTGCGCCAAACTATCGGCGAAAGGACGAGTAGAGTTTACTTGCTCTTGGGCTCGACGAACTTTTGCCGCCGCCACGAGACGCATTGCTTCCGTGATTTTTTTAGTATTTTTTACCGACGCGATGCGATCGCGAATCGCTTTTAAATTAGCCATATCTTTTAAGGGATGAGGGATGAGGGATGAGGGATGAGGAAAAAGTAATAGGTAGTAGGTAATAGGTAGTAGGTAGTAGGTCAATATTTTGATTCCCAATACCTTCCTTGCCTTGTACCCTTTACCTTTTACCCTTTACCCTTTACCCTGAAAAATTATGCTGTTGCCATGAAGGATTGTTTGAATTCGTTAATTCCTTCTTTGAGGAGGTTTTCTGCTTCATCGGTTAGTTTTTTCTCCGAAGCAATGATTTCTCCATATTTAGCTTTGCTGCTGCCAAGATAGTCTTGTAAACCTTGGGCAAATTCACTAGCTTGTTCCACAGGAACTTCATCTAGATAACCATTCAAGCCAGCGTAAACGACTGCAACCTGTTCTGCTACAGAAAGAGGTGAGTTTTGAGGTTGCTTGAGAATCTGACGTAAACGTTGTCCCCGTGCTAGTTGGTTTTGAGTAGCTGCATCTAGATCAGAAGCGAACTGAGCAAATGCTTCTAATTCAGCAAATTGAGCTAGTTCTAGTTTCAGCTTACCTGCTACCTTTTTCATCGCTTTGGTTTGAGCCGCAGAACCTACACGGGATACGGAAACCCCCGCGTTAATTGCAGGACGGAAACCAGCATTGAACAAGTCAGAAGATAGGAAAATCTGACCATCAGTAATGGAAATTACATTGGTAGGAATATATGCGGACACGTCCCCCGCCTGAGTCTCAATGATTGGCAGAGCAGTCATGCTACCACCTCCTAGAGCATCACTAAGTTTTGCCGCACGCTCTAATAAACGGGAGTGGAGATAGAATACATCTCCAGGGTATGCTTCTCTTCCTGGTGGACGACGTAGTAACAAGGACATTTGACGATATGCCTGAGCTTGTTTGGTCAAGTCATCATAGATGATCAAGGTCGCCTTGCCTTTGTACATGAAGTACTCAGCGATCGCAGCTCCAGTATAGGGGGCAAGGTACTGAAGAGTAGCAGGGTCATTGGCATTGGCTGCAACGACTACGGTGTAGTCCATGGCGCCTTTTTCTTCTAATGTACCGACCACCTGAGCTACTGTCGAAGCTTTTTGTCCCACAGCAACGTAAACACAGATTACATCTTCACCCTGTTGGTTAATGATCGTATCTACCGCTACGGCAGTTTTACCTGTTTGTCTATCACCAATGATCAACTCTCGCTGACCACGTCCGACAGGAATCATCGCGTCAATCGCGGTAATCCCAGTTTGCATTGGCTCACAAACCGACTTACGGGCAATAATCCCTGGTGCCATCGATTCAATTAGGCGAGTTTCACTAGCGCTGATATCACCTTTGCCATCAAGGGGTTGCGCTAAAGAATCAACAACCCTACCAGTTAAAGCTTCTCCCACAGGAATCGAAGCGATTTTACCAGTAGCTTTAACGGTACTACCTTCTTGAATACCGAAACCGTTACCCATAAGTACGGCACCGACATTGTCTTCTTCTAAGTTAAGAGCAATACCAACGGTACCGTCTTCAAACTCTAGCAATTCTCCTGCCATCGCTTGTTCTAAACCGTAGATTCGAGCGATGCCGTCTCCCACTTGGAGGACAGTACCTACGTTGGATACTTGAACATCCTGTTCGTAGGATTCGATCTGCTGCTTAATAATGCTGCTAATTTCGTCTGGTCTGATGCTAACCATAGCTTTTTTGTCTGTAAAAGATTAGTTGTAGTTTGTCTTAGTGTAGAGACGCGATCGCCGATCAATTGAGTTAGATCCTAGATTCTGCGTCCAGTTAATGGTTTATTGATTTAAGCTGATACTAATACGACGGAGTTGTCCACGAATACTGGCATCAATTACTTTTGAGCCAACTTTGATAATCACTCCCCCAATCAAATCAGGGTCAACGCTGGTTTTAAGCTCTACATCACGAGCTTCAGCGATCGCTTTTACTTTCTCAACCACGTTTTGCTTTTGCTCGTCACTTAGCTCGGTGGCTGAAGTTACTTCCGCGAGAACAGTTTGGTTGAGTTTGCGGAGTAAGTTAAGGTATTGCTCGACAATTGGCTCCAGGAAAACAATCCGTCTTTTGTCCACCAACAGCATCATGAAGTTAATTAAGTAAGGGTTTGCGTCGTCACCCATGACTTTTTTCAATACTACCTTTTTGTCTTCTCCCTTAATCACGGGGTTGAGGACAAATTCTCTGAATTCTTTAGAGTCTTCCAGTAAAGAGCTTAGAGAGCGAAAGGTGTCGCCAAACTGATTTGTGAGGTCACTTTGCTGTGCTAAGGACATTAATGCCTGAGCATAAGGCTCCCCAACTTCACTATTGATTAGAGTTCCACTCATGATTATTAACCTCCTAATTTAGCGATGCTACTGTCGATGAGCTGGCGCTGTGCGTCGTCATTCAGCAGATCTCCCATCCGAGATTTAGCATTTTCTAAAGCTAATGCCACGACACGTTCTCGCAATTGCGCGATCGCTTTTTCTTGTTCGGAGCTAAGGTCTTTACCTGCCATTTCTTTGAGACGTGCAACCTCTTTTTCTCCTTGAGCCAAAATTGTTTCTTTGGCTTTTCGAGCGTTGGTCGTTGCTTCTGAGCGAATTTTAGCGGCGGTTACTTTTGCTTCCTCTAACTTTTTCTGTTCTTGAGCTAGAGTTACTTCAGCTTGCTTTTTTTTCTGCTCAACGGCTTGAATTTGCTCGGCAATTTTTGAACTTCTTTCGCTCAAAATATTGGTGAGTAAGGGCTTACCGAAATAAATTAGTATCCCTACTAGCAGGGTAAGGTTGATGAGGTTAGTTTCAAAAATGTCTAAATTTAAACCAAAACCACCTTCAACCTCTGAGTGCGCTTCTGCTAGAAATAATAAAGTCTCTATCATACCCAGATCTTGAGTTTAGTTATTTTTTTCATTTATGACCGCAATTGATTAATCTTTTATTTAATTAATTCGGGGTCGAGTATTTTTTCTAAGATTTGACGAGAAAGAGAATCTACCTGCTGCTCTAAAGTCGCAAAAGCTGACGCTTTCTGCTGCTCTATTTCTTGCGTTGCCGCTTCTCTTTGAGATTGAACTTCTTGTTGGGCTGCTGCTACTTTTGTGGCTGTAATTTCTTTAGCTTCTGCTTGGGCTTTTTGTACCAGACTTTGAGATTCTCGGCGCGCTTCGGCGATTTGTCTCTCATATTCTTGGACGATACTTTCTGCTTTAGCTAGTTTATCTTTAGAACCAGTATCACCACTACGAAGAAAATCCTCTCGTTCATCCAGCACCTTCATTAATGGCTTGTAAAATACTGCGTTTAACAGTGCTGTTAAGAGCAAAAACTGCACTGCCATTAAAGGCAAAGTCGCATCAAAATCAAACATTTTTTATAGGGCAAATTGGATTGAACAATCAAATCTGTAGAGACACTTTTGGAATATCTCTACAGACTCTTAGAAAAGTTTATACGAAGGGGTTGGCAAACAATAGTACCAAAGCAACTACTAGACCATAGATGGTCAAAGATTCCATAAACGCCAAAGTTAATAGAAGAGTACCGCGAATTTTACCTTCAGCTTCAGGCTGACGAGCAATACCTGCTACTGCTTGACCAGAAGCGTTACCTTGTCCAATACCAGGGCCAATTGCAGCCAAACCAATAGCTAATGCAGCAGCGATAACGGAAGCAGCTTGAATATCCATGAAATTTTACCTACTTTAAATTTACTGAAAGAACTTAAAAATGATGTGAAGCTATAAAATAGACTTCAACACTTGATCAAAATTTTAGAAGTTAAATTACTTCTAAACATACCTTTTTAGTCGTGATGATCTTCTAAAGCCTCGTGAATATATGCCCCCGCAAGGGTGGCAAATACTAAGGCTTGAATTGCACTAGTGAATAGTCCTAATGCCATTACTGGTAAAGGTATGAGTAACGGAACTAAGAGTACCAATACAGCAACAACTAGTTCGTCAGCCAAAATATTACCAAAAAGACGAAAACTTAGAGAAAGAGGTTTGGTGAAATCTTCTAATATTGCGATCGGAAGAAGTACAGGAGTTGGTTCAATATAGTGCTTGAAGTATCCTAAACCTTTCTTTTTCAACCCAGCATAAAAATATGCTAAGGAAGTAAGCAATGCTAGAGCCACCGTTGTATTAATGTCATTTGTGGGAGCAGCTAGTTCACCAGCTGGCAACTCAATAAGTTTCCATGGCACTAACGCACCTGACCAATTTGACACAAAAATGAACAAAAACAAAGTACCAATAAAAGGTACCCAGTCACGATATTCTTTTTCCCCAATTTGATTTCTCACCAAATCTCGAATAAATTCTAGGACAAACTCCATGAAGTTCTGAATGCCACGAGGAACTTTTTGAATGTTGCGAGTGGCAGCTAAAGAAGCTATGACTAAAAGACCTATTACTATCCAAGAATTGAGAAAAACCTGTCCATGAATTGTAAAATTGCCGATTTTCCACAGAAAATGCTCGCCAACTTCCAATTCTGCCAGGGTATAAATATTTAGAAAAGTCAAATCACCTAGAATTTCCATATACCTAGATTAAGCAAAACATTAAATTAAAACTGTTCTTGTAGTTTCTTTAAAAATCTCTTAATTTTAAGCGTCATTTTCTAACTTTTCTGCGGGCAATAAAATTGACTTCACAGTATAGATAATGATTGCTGGTTTATAAGTTAGAAATCCAAGAAAGACAGGAAGAATGTGCAACTGCTGCCATTTACTGGCAACAAGTATCAGGATGACAAAAAGTCCTAATCCCTTCGCACCGAGACGTTGTTGACCTAGGCGTTCAACGTCTTTGGCTAACATTCTCAAATACGCAAGCCCTACTACTGCACCAACTAGATAGTTGAAAGCAGTATTCAGAGAGAAAAAATACCACACCGGAAAAAAGAATATTCCCGTCAATGTCAGGGTTGTCAACAACAACGATCGCTGTAGTTGATAGAAATCTGCCATCGGGTCATGGTCTTCTAAATAATTAGAATCATGAGGGGTAATTTGCTCTTCTTGAACTAGGGATGGTTTGGGAGATTGATTAGACAAAGTTACGCTACTCGAATGCTGACCCATTCTTATTTTTGGTTACTGCAACTAGATTTTTTCTACATAAATGTAGACTAATTCAAGTAACTACTTACCCAGATGGATTAGATAGTTTACCCTAGTCAAACAATTGCTTACTAAGGCATTACTTGGCACTACTACTAACCTTGCAGCAATGCTTCTAAATCGCAATCCCCAGCGATCATATCA
>CALLPS010000392.1 GCA_938015355.1 uncultured Pleurocapsa sp. | reverse complement strand
TTCTCTTCTAGGTGGTGAACCTCTGATGCATCCCGACATCGTGGAAATCGTCAAATATTGCGATCGCAAAAATCAGGTTTCTATTACGACTAACGGCTTTTTGCTGACGGAAAAGTTAGTTAAAAAACTAAATGAGGCGGGATTGAGTAATTTGCAAATCAGTATCGATGCTTTAGAAACAGATCGAACGGGTTATATTCAAAAATCGTTAAAGAAATTATTGCCAAAATTAGAAATTCTACGTGAACACGCGAATTTTGACGTTCATGCTAACATCGTGCTTTGTGAATCAACTAAACAATCCTTTCTGGAAACAGTAGCTAAAATTCGCGCCTTGGGCTTTAATGTTTCGGTTGGTTTGATGCACGATGGAGCAGGACAAATTAAGATCGAAGGTGACGAATACCTCCAGCTTTGGGATGAATATTTTCAAAGTGGAGAACTATATCCCCTAAGCGAGTACGATTATGGCAAAGAACTTTTGCAGGGAAACAAGCCTCAGTGGAAATGTCGTTCTGGCTCGCGTTATCTCTACATTGATGAATTCGGATTAGTACAATATTGTTCTTCTCAGCGAAATCGTTTGAACAAACCACTGACAGAATATACTCTTGACGATCTAAAACAACAGTCTCAGCAATATAAAGGTTGCGAAGAAGGTTGCTCTTTGTTCTGTGTTTATCGGGATTCCATGGTAGATAACGAGCCAAAAAAGCTCTTAAAAGCTGCTTACCAAGTATTGTCTCAAAAGTCTTCTTAATATCAAAATTAGATCCGAGCAGCTAGCTCTATGACTCTTCTAAAGCTTGCTGCAACAGAATCGGCTGTGGTGATTTAATCTTCATCTAAGGGCAAACCAAAGCGAACTCGACCTCTAGCAAAATAACGACCAAATTGCATTTCATACACTTCATCTTCGTCTTGAGTTTCCACCTCTAAGTCAGAGCGAGGATAACTAACACAGAGTAGGGCATAACCCTTGTTTTGAAGCTTAGGAGATAGCCCCATAGCCTCTGGTTGAGTTAGTTCTCCTGAAATAACTTTGACGGCACAACTAGTACAAGCACCATTGCGACAAAGAAAAGGTAATTTAGCATCTTGCTGTTCCGCAGTTTCCAGAATATACTGATCTTCGGGAACTCTGACGATATGGTATTTGCCCGTAGCGCGATCTTGAACTTTAACAGTATGAATTTTAGTCATTTAATCGAAATATTTACTATTTAAATGGTAGCTAAATTACTTATTTCGTAGTCTACAGCAAAAAAGAAGCACCAAATTTTGACAGCAACAACTATCCATGTATAATGATAAATCGGTACGCCAAATGGAGAGGTGGCCGAGTGGTCGAAGGCGCAGCACTGGAAATGCTGTAACGGGGTGACTTGTTCGAGGGTTCGAATCCCTCCCTCTCCGCTCTAAATCAGATAGTCCTTGTTTTCTGGAAAAGACGATAGTTTTCTGGGTAGGCGAAAACGGCAGTTGGTGAATTCAAAAACTATTGCTGATCTCAATTTCGGATAGCAGTATCTCCAATTAAGTCTAGTTCCCTACCCCCAAAAATTACTTCAGGCTGACGATAGAACTTAAATTCCAGCAGATTGTAAAATGGATCTTCAAGAAAAAAACAATAGTGTTCTAGAGCTTGATCAGGAAAACGTAACTTTGGTTCACCATAAAACCTAATTTTCTGCTCTTTGGCGCGATCTTTTATTTGTTGCCAAGCTGAATATGTAGGTAGAATTAAGCCTAAATGTCTAGGGTAAATTCCATCCTGTCTTTCCAAAGTCTTTTGAGTAACGTGACCCACGAGCTGAGTTCCGTAAAAATTAAAAATTACTGCGGATTTATTCTCTCGACCGATCTCACAGCCTAAACTTTGGGCGTAAAATTCTTTTGCTTGAGCAACACTACTAATAGGGATGGCTAAATGAAAAGTCGCAGTCTGATTCATAACTTTACCATTGTCAATAAATCGATCTGGTTTACTTTTACTATCTATTTCAGAAAAATTTTTACTGAAAAATTAATGATTTATCTTTAACTCGATTATACCTTTGTAAAGTAAAATACTCAGAGACTTGAAAACATATTAAGGAATATTAACAATCATGAAGCAGCAGGGAGCAGTCGTCTGGTTTTCAGGGTTTAGTGGAGCTGGGAAAAGCACTATTGCTGAGGCACTTACCGAGAAACTGAAATCTGAAGGATATCAACTAGAAGTTTTAGATGGTGATGAGGTCAGGGAAAACTTAACCAAAGATTTGGGTTTTTCTAAAGAAGATCGAGACACTAATCTTCGTCGAATTGGCTTTGTTGCTAAACTTTTAGCCCGTAATGGAGTAATTGTTCTAGCTCCTGTAATTAGTCCTTATCGTGCGATCAGAGAAGAAATGAGAGCTAATATCGACAATTTTGTCGAGGTTTTTGTCAACGCGCCTATTTCGGTCTGTGAAGAAAGAGATGTAAAAGGACTTTATAAAAAGGTAAGGGCAGGAGAAATCAAGCAGTTTACTGGTATTAGTGATCCCTATGAACCTCCTACCAATCCTGAAGTAGAATGTCGTACTGATCTTGAAGAAATATCTGAAAGCGCGGATAAAATATTCAAGAAGATAAAAGAATTGGGATATATTTCATAAGCGATTACCTGAATTCTATTTAAATAAACTTAAATTTGGATGGATGAAAAACCAAATCCATCTCAAATCTATCTCTGATTTATGGATGATGTCTCATTAAATGCAGCCAACAGATCTCTTAAGATCAACCAAATAGCTTCCTTAGAACATGAAGAGACAAATCTTTACGGCGAAGTGATCCAAATAGTTCCTCGCCGAAAATTATGTTGGTTTAGACCACTTTGTCTTGTCATTCCTAATTCAATAGAGGCTGATGACAGGGACCCAAGAGAAAGTTTTTCTGATTCATGGGGAGTAAGACTTCCTTCAGAATCGGGGACAACCCTTTTTGCACAACAGACAACAAAGCGGTTCCCCCAAAATACATCTCCTTATTTTCCTCCGCAAGAAAATCGATTAATCAATTTGCAGTTTGGCTCAGACTTATTATGGCCAGCAATTTTATTTAGACCAGCTTTAGACACTGAGGTTATCCATTTTCTGGCTCAATTACAGGAGGCAAACCAAACTTCAATCGACTCAACATTAAATAAAAAATATTTCAATACGTTCATCCATCAGGTTTGGCAAGCCAATCAAGATAAGTTTTAAATATCAGTGAACATACTTTTGATCACTATTGCTTTTGTGATAAGTTTTTACTTTCAGTTTTAACGTAGTTTTTACTTTTATACTGTACTTTTGTTGAGAATGAAAAAATTAAAATAAATAAATTCAGTGAAGTCGGGTTTTAGTAAATTCTAATACCAACTATTCAACAAAACTAAATCATAATAACTCCATGTCATTAATCGCTATCAATGTTGATATATATCAGTTTAAACTGAAATTCAGTAATTGCCCTGATATGAAAAAGCGATAAATTGATTATAAATATAGAGTGTTTCTCATAGTTTAGGGTGGAGTGGAGTATTTAAATACATAACATGGGTGTTAAAAACGTAAATTATCATACATAATTCCCATAATTAGCTAAGGTGTAAGACAAAATTCAGCAGCACTTTATCTCCCTATCAAGATTGTATGAAGTAGGTAGAAAAAAGTGGATGTACGTGAATTTACAGATTATTCTTGGGACATAAAACTAATTTTTAAGCAATATCTAAAGTGAGAAACAACAAGATGAGTAGCACACAAGTACGTACACAATTCAATACTTTCAGACCAGAAGGCTTTTTGAGCGCAGCAAACGCTTCCGAGTTTCTAGATCGTTTAACTGTGGAAGTAAAAACCTCCGTAAATTCGGCATTACTTGTCAACATGGAGGCAGTTGAATTCATGGATAGTGCGGGATTAATGGCTTTGATCAAAGCTTTTCGTTTAGCTGAGAGTCTGGGACGCAGATTCGGTATTTGTTCTCTTGCTCCATCGGTAAGAATCATGTTTGAGCTTACACAGTTGGACAAAGCCTTTGAAATTTTTGAAGATCAAGATGCTTTTCAAATTGCAGTGAATAGATAAGATGAAACTTGTGGTTTTTTGCAGATACCAAGCTTTAGCCTCTTCAAGTTAGAGCTTGATGTTTGTCCCTTTATTGTATAATCTTGATTACTTGATTATTGGAAAAAGCTAGTTACTTTACCTACTATCTCTGCAAGCCTTATAGTTCCCCATTCTCGACTATCAGTACTGGCATCTAAGTTGTCTCCAGTCAAGAAGCAATTACCATGAAGATCGATCGCCCTAACCCTTTTTACTATGGCTAGGCTATCTTGTTGGGGATGTATCGTAACTACAACATCGCCAATTTGCGGCAGAGAGTGGGAATAGGCATAGGGATTAATCAGTATTTCGTCCCCAGGCTTGAGTAGTGGCAACATCGATTCTCCACTAACTTTAAAGCGTTTTCTCCTGCGTAATAGTAAGAGAAGCAGTTCTCTATAGCTAGTTTCTTTTAACGGGTCAGAGTTGCTCATATTAGGGATTAAAAAAGCCTGATAATCATCATGCTTCAGCGATTGTGAACTGTATGTTCCTGAAGTTCAGGCTCCAATGGTATTTCTGAAATCCTTAACAAGGATATCCCGCCGCATCTGTTGCCTGACCGTTGGTCAAAACCCCGTGACTTTTGGGCTTATAGGACGCGACGTAGGAGCCCTAAAGGACTAACCTCGTGTCGGACGCGACGTAGGAGCTAATCCAAAGAGGGTTAATCCAAAGAGTGCTTACAGCTTATAGCCTCGCTCCTTTATAGATTTATTTTTGTACGGGCAATTTAGGAGCTTACCCCTTATCATGCGAGATGAACTTTTAGATCACCTAGATCATCTTACTTGGTAATGATTATTAATCAATTCTCTTATTTTAGACAATCGCTGAAAAAAATCAGCAAATACCTGATTCTGTTTTCAATTTGTTTTACCCTGGCGGTAGGTTGTAATAGTAGTCAAACTCAGGAAACTACGAATCCTGTGGATAATAACCGTATCTCTGTTGGTACAACCCTCAAACCCCGTACCTTAGACCCCGCAGACAACTACGAACTAGTGGGATTGAACATAATCTATAACGTCGCCGAAAGTCTTTACACTTATGAGATAGGTACGACGGAAATCAAACCACTACTGGCAACTGAGATGCCAGAAATTAGTGAAGATGGCTTGAGATACATTATTCCCTTAAGACATGGTGTATCTTTTCATGACGGTACGGCTTTTAATGCCGAGGCCATGGAATTCTCTCTCAAACGCTTTATTGAAAATGGTGGCAAACCTTCCTTTCTCTTGGGAGATGTGATTGAGACGGTAGAAGCAACAGGAGAATATGAACTCAAGATCACTTTAAAGCAACCCTTTGCTGCTTTTCCCGCTTTATTAGCCTTTCCTGGTGCTTGTGCTGTGTCCCCCGAAGCTTACAAAATTGGAGAAGGAGAATTTAGTCCCAGTACTTTAGTCGGAACAGGAAAATATCAACTAAATCAATTTAAAAGTGATTCCATTAGCCTGAACGCCAATGAAAATTATTGGGGGGACAAACCAGCAAATCAAGGCATTAATATGCAGATTTATAGCAGTAATTCAGCTAATCTGTTTAATAGTTTCAAAACTGGCGCAGTAGATGTAGCGTATCAGACTCTTGATCCACAACAAATCGAGAATTTGCGTAGCAGCGAGGGTAAACTACAGGTTATTGAAGGTTCAGGAACAGTAGTTAATTATTTAGTCTTGAATTTGCAGCAAGAACCCCTTGATCAGCCAGAAGTCCGTCAGGCGATCGCGGCTGGCATCAATCGTGCTTTAATCAATGAGAGAGTGTTAAAAGGACAGGCTGAACCAATTTACAGTCTACTCCCTACAGCATTTGAGGCTTATCAACCAAGTTTTGAAACTCTTTATAGAGAAGCAAATACTAGTAAAGCAAAGGAACTCCTCACTAAGGCTGGTTATTCCGCCGAAAATCCTGCTATCATCGAAATTTGGCATTCTTCAGGTTCAATTACGCGAGGTATTGTCGCCGAAACGATCAAAGCCTATGCCGCAAGTGAGCTGGGTGGAATCATTCAGTTTGTACCCAATAGTGTGGAGTCGGCTTCCTTTTTTAGTAATCTTAGTCAGGGAATATATCCTTCTGCTTTAGTCGATTGGTATCCCGATTTTCTTGATCCTGATAATTATCTTCAGCCCTTCTTAAGCTGTGGACAAGGTTCTCCTAGTGGTGGTTGTGAATCAGGAGCGGCACAGAGTCGTGGTTCCTTCTATTATAGCGATCGCGCTAATCAATTAATTGAGCAATCTCGACAGGAACAAGATGCCGACAAACGCCAGACAATCTTTATTGAATTGCAGGAGTTACTAGCTCAGGATGTGCCTTATATTCCTTTATGGCAAACTAAAGACTATGCTTTTGCCCAAAATGAAATCCAGGGAGTCGTAATTAACCCTAGTCAGACTTTTCCTTTCTGGACTATTAAGCGAATTGACAATTAACCATTGGCAATGGACCATTAGTATCCTCAACATCCTCTACCATCAAGGGGTTCAACCGTATCATGAAACTGATTATTCAAATTCCCTGTTACAACGAAGAGGCAACTCTAGGGCTAACTTTATCAGAACTGCCGCGCCACTTACCAGGTATTGACCAGGTAGAATGGTTGATTATTAATGATGGTAGTTGCGATCGCACAGTCGAAGTGGCGCAGGCTTGCGGAGTAGAGCATATTGTCGATTTAGGGTCTAATCAAGGACTGGCAAAAGGCTTTATGGCAGGAATTGAAGCCTGTCTTAAAGCAGGAGCAGATATTATTGTTAATACTGATGCGGACAATCAATATTGTGCGGCGGATATTCCTAAATTGATTAGACCAATTCTTGAGGGTCAGGCGGAGATTGTCATCGGTGCCAGACCAATTCAAAATATTCCTCATTTTTCCCCCATCAAAAAGTTTTTGCAAAAGTTAGGTAGTTTTGTCGTTCGTGTTGCCAGTAAAACCGATATTCCTGATGCTCCCAGCGGTTTTCGAGCGATGAGTCGAGAAGCGGCTTTAAGGCTGAATGTTTTTAATGAATATACCTATACCTTAGAAACCATTATTCAATCTGGTCAGAGGGGTTTAGTGATTACCTCTGTGCCGATTCGGATCAATGGTTATCTGCGTCCCTCTCGCCTAGTCAAAAGTATCACTGCCTATGTACAGCATTCGATTCTAACAATTGTGCGAATCTTCATGACCTATCGTCCTCTGAAGTTCTTCATGTTGTTGGGTAGTTTCCCTACTAGCCTCGGTTTTCTCTTATGTTGTCGTTGGTTACTACTCTTTTGGGGTATTATCGGCAACGATCCTGCCAAACCTCGTGTTCCCAGTCTGATCCTAGCGGCGATGCTGATTTTAATTGGGGTTCAACTATGGATTTTTGGTCTAATTGCCGATCTGATGGGGGTGAATCGTAAACTACTGGAAGATATTCAATTACGATTACGACGGGATGAGTTTAGATCTAATTCTAGTAAACATGATGCTAGTAAACAATGCGATCGCCAAAAAGATTCTATCTGTTGAGCTTAAAACTAAACATAGTGTAAGTAATTTCAACGAAACCACTCTACCTTGTCTTTAATCGGATCTCGACGACTTTTCGTAGTGGGGTTATCGCTATATCCTAAGTACAAATATCCCAGACAATGATCCTTTTCTCCTAAGCCAAGAAACTCTTTTAACTCTTCAGTATAAGTAATACCTCCAGATCCCCAAAAACTGCAAATTTTATAAGCGGCGGCGCTCAAAGCCATATTTTGTACACTACAAGCTACTGCTTCTATCTCCTCGATTTCGAGGATTTTTTCTGATTTTTGGCGTTTCATACAGATAACAATTACGTGAGATGACTTGAGAATATTTGTCTTCATTCTTTCGTATTTTTCTGACCTAAATTTTTCTTCAGGAGTATTTTTTATGTATAAATTCGCCTGAAAATCTGCTAGTTTATTCAGTCCTAATTCACTAAAAACTTTATATCGCCAAGGTTGAGTTAGACCATTATTAGGAGCCCAATTAGAATTTTCTAAAATTTGCCAAATAATGTGGTCGTCAATTTTATTGCCGTTAAATAGCCTCGGCTTAGTAGAGCGACGGGCTCTAATCAATTCATTTAGCTGTTCAGTAAAGACAATCATATTCTAATAAAACGACAAGTATGCAACTAGTATTGTTTGTGTAACGCAGTTTGAATTACACATAATATTAAACAGAAAAAATATAATTAACTAAAGAGAAAAAATATTACTTTTAGATATTATTAATAATAATCTTCAAAAGTCATGATGAATATAGTTTAGGTCTAGATGGTGTTTTTAAGTTTTGCGATTAATTTGCCCTAAAAGGGGGTGTCGAAAAATAATATTGAGGTTAAATTAGGTATTGTGTAATTTTACAGTCGGCTCAGCCAACAATAAGTTGATGATGTCTAGTCGAATTAACATATTCTTAAATTTATCAAGTCAGTAATCCCTCTCAGACTTAAATATAAATAGGGATACGCAAAGTAAAGCGAAAAAAACTGCACCTAAACTTAAAGACTAAACATATTAACACCTATGAAAGATAATTCTCAGAAAGACCACAAGAAACTACTCCTCATAGATGATGATCCCAATTTAATTTTACTAGTTAAAGACTATTTAGAATTTAGAGGATACAACGTAGATACTGCGGAAAATGGCAGAGAAGCTTTAGAAGTTTTAGATAGTCTTGTTCCTGACATGATTATCTGTGATGTGATGATGCCAGAAATGGATGGATATGCTTTAGTCAAGCACATCCGCGAAGAGCCAACGACAAACCGTATTCCAGTGTTGTTTCTCTCTGCCAAAGGACAAAGTCAAGATCGGGTTAAAGGTCTTAATGAAGGTGCCGATGTCTATATGTCCAAACCTTTCGAACCAGAGGAACTAGTCGCTCAGGTGGAATCTTCCCTCAAGCAGATTAAACGCTGGGAACAAGGGCGACCAAAGGGACTCGATGGCGTACCAACTATTCATGTTCCCCATAATGTAGAGTTAACTCCCACCGAATTAAAAGTGGTTCAACTGGTAGCAAAAGGAATGGCAAACCGTGAAATTGCTAATCAATTAAATGTTAGTCAGCGTACTATCGAAAGTCATGTCTCAAACATGCTTAATAAAACTAGTCTCAATAATCGGACAGAGTTGGCACGCTGGGCAATGGAAAGTAGTAGGGCTTGAGGGTTGAACTGTTGATGCCTGGGTCTTGAAAAAAAATTTGCCCAGACATTAAATTGTCTGCTATCATGTATTTCTAGTGCTGGCGTAGCTCAGTTGGTAGAGCAGCTGATTTGTAATCAGCCGGTCGCAGGTTCAAGTCCTGTTGCCAGCTTCAGAAATAGATTAACCAACATTGACAGACATGGTTGTACAATTGACAGTTGTATTCGGCGAAACAGACTGTGATTGAACGTTATACCCTGCCCGAAATGGGCGAAATTTGGACTGATAACTATAAACTTAAGACGTGGCTACAGGTAGAAATTGCAGTCTGCGAAGCCCAAGCAGAATTGGGTTATACCCCGACTGAAGCAGTTGACGAGATCAAAGCCAAGGCTAATTTTGATCCTCAGCGAGTATTGGAGATTGAGGCAGAAGTTCGCCATGACGTTATTGCCTTCTTAACTAATGTCAACGAATATGTCGGCGATGCAGGAAGATATATTCATTTGGGACTTACTAGTTCTGATGTTTTAGATACAGGAATTGCCCTACAAATGGTGGTTAGTCTTAACCTAATTCTAGAACGA
>CALLPS010000391.1 GCA_938015355.1 uncultured Pleurocapsa sp. | reverse complement strand
GATCCAGGGTGCAGGAGTTGAACCTGCCTTGCACAAATTATGAGTTTGTTGCCTAAACCGCTCGGCCAACCCTGGGTATGTATTTTTTCCTTTATCTAAACCATTATATTAGTAAGTCTGGTATCTTTGACAACATCTATCTAAAATAAAATGCGATCGCATGAAAATAAGAGTTAATTTATGGCTCACCATACTATTATTCCTAATGATGCTTTTGGCTGGCACCGCTAGCTCTTATATCGGTTACTTTATGGGGGCAGAAGCTCTTAAGGTGGTTACCCAGCCAGACGTTAATTCTAGTGACAAAACCTTAAATCAGGAGCCTTTGGGCGGAAAGCATAAAGGTCTAAAAATCATTAAAGAGGAAGACATTCTCCAAAAGGTGTATAACTTAGTTAATGATAAGAACAGATAATGAACCAGCAAGTTAATTGGGTAATAAAAGCTAATACTACTCGTTTTTTGTTAGTTAATTGATGGCTGAACAAAATCTAGTCTTGACCCTTCTCGGTGTTTTTCTTCTAATTGCGATAAATGCTTTCTTCGTTACCGCAGAGTTTTCGATTGTTTCTGTTCGCCGCTCTCGTATTAGTCAACTGGTTAAAGATGGAGATATTCAGGCTCAAACGGTACAGTCTCTTCAAAGAAGTATAGATCGTCTCCTTTCTACAACTCAATTAGGCATTACTCTGTCTAGCCTGGCATTAGGATGGGTAGGAGAAAAAACGATCGCCGTTTCAATTATGGCGCTGACTCAAAGTCTTCACTTTCCTGATAGTCTAATCAATAAAATTGCTCATTCCATCGCTCTTCCTCTCGCATTTATCCTCTTGGCATATCTGCAAATTGTCTTGGGAGAACTTTGTCCAAAATCTGTAGCCTTAATGTACCCAGAAAAGTTATCAAGATTTTTTGGACCACCAAGTTTAGTAATTGCCCGTATATTTCGTCCTTTTGTTGCTATTTTGAACTTGTCAACTCGTCTACTACTGAAGTTAATCGGAGTTGAGTATAGCGGGGAAGGATGGTACGAAAAAGTAACTTCAGAGGAATTACAGCTAATTATTGCCACGGAGAGAGAGTCTGGCTTAGAAGAGGAACAACGAAAACTTCTGAAAAATGTCTTTGAATTTCGTGATGACACCGCCGAAGAAGTTATGATTCCTCGGACAGATATTAAGTTTCTCTCCTTGAACACTACCTTTGACGAGTTCCTGCGAACTATAGTCGAGTATGGATACTCGGGGTATCCCGTCATCGGTGATTCGTTAGACGATATTCGAGGAATTATTCACTATAAAAATCTGTCTGAACCATTAGCAACAGGAGAACTAGACCATAATTCAACTCTAGAGCCTTGGCTAGAGCCTATTGGATTGATTCCTGAGTCCACATCTCTTAATGAATTATTACCTTCGATGCAGCGATCAATGCAAAAAATGGTTATAGTTATTGATGAATTTGGTGGAACATCTGGTCTTATTACTCTCCATGACTTGATTGCCGAAATTGTCGGCGATGCAGGTAATGATCCTGACACAGGAGTTGAAGCAATCCAAAAAATTGATGAACATACTTTTCTCGTCTCAGCACAAATTAATCTGGAAGAGGTTAATGAGCAATTAGAGTTAACTCTCCCCTTAGCAGATAACTACAATACATTGGGCGGTTTTTTATTAGAGCAGTGGCAAAAGATTCCTGATCAGGGAGAAAAGCTGCAATATGAAGACCTGGGCTTTACCGTAACCGTTGCCGATAGCAATCGTTTATATCAGATTTTAATCCACCGTTGAATCAGTCAACAGTAATCATTCGCTGTTTAATTATCTACTGCTTTTTCTTCATCCCTCATCCCTCATCCCTTATGGGTCGCGGTATCCTTTAGGACATCCCTTATCCCTCATCCCTTATGGGTCGCGGTATCCTTTAGGACATCCCTTATCCCTCATCCCTTATCCCTGGAAAAAACTTTGCCATCTGGCATTATCGTTCCAGTCAAGACTGCTTGTTCTAAGTCAACTTCTGTTACAGATGCTTGATATAAATTAGCCCCTTGGAGAAATGCCTTATTAAAGTTGGCTCTCGTTAAATCTGCTCCAGTTAAATCCGCATCAATGAGATTAGCTTGGCTGAGATCCGCTGCAATTAACTTAGATTGACTGAGATTAGCTTCTCGGAGAAACGCTCGTTTAAGAATAGCCTGACTCAGATTAGCTCTTTGTAGCTGAGCTTTGGCAAAAGAGACTTTATACAATAGTGCTGATTTCAAGGAAGCTGATTCTAAATTGGCTTGTGCTAGTTTAGCTTCACTAAAATTACTTAGATCCAAAGAGGCTTGGTATAAAATTGCTTGTTCTAAGTTTGCTCCCGAAAAGTCAGCTTCGGTAAGTATTGCTTGGCTAAAGTTGACTTGGCAAAGTTCCATATTTTTCAAAATTACTCCAGCAAGATTGATACCATGAAAGTCTCTGATCCCAAACTGATATTGTCTCAAAATTTCTTCTGCATTCATATCTTCGGATTAATTTTACTCGCCATGGATTTGGGAGCAATTACTTAACTTTTCTTCATAAAACTAGCAGGTTTTATAGGTTTAAATACTCAGATTAATGATGAATTAAGATTCCGACAGCATAAAATTAGCAATTTACTTAGAAAATCATAAATATAATGTCAAAAATCTTTAAAAAATATTAAGATATAACAATAATAAAATAACTCTAAATAGGAAAAGTTTTTTGCCTGACCTCAACCTTGACCGTAATTTAAGGCATTCCTCTCTAGAACAAGAGCAAGAAAATCTAGTGGCAGCGATCGCCTTGCGAATTCGACAATCTCTAGATTTGTCAGTGATTCTGGAGCAAACAGTGGCTGAGGTTAGACAATTATTGCAAAATGATCGAGTGCTAATCTACCGTTTTGAACCAGATTTGAGTGGGGTGATTGTG
>CALLPS010000390.1 GCA_938015355.1 uncultured Pleurocapsa sp. | reverse complement strand
CTATGCTAGCCCTAGAGTATACTCTCCAAGTCTGGCTGAAATTCATAGTCAACTTATGCCTAATTCCTATCGCATCGTTAATTTAGGAGATACAGTGCCGTTAGTTCCACCAGTTACTATCGGTAATTCCTACATTCATATTGGTCAAGAGTGGTCATTCTTGGCTCAATTTGGCGATGTTCTGCTTAATCATGTTGTGGATACTTATATCACTGCTATGGAACAAGAAGCGGAGAGTTGTCAAACTTTTAAAACCGAACAGACTTTAGAGACTATTAGGCAATTGAGATTGACATAATTAAATGTGCGAAATAAGTCGTCTTAAGAAGCAAATCTAAAACACTTTGTTGAAGTTAAGATACATCTAGCCACACTAGTAGCATTAGATATAAAAATTGGCTCGTTGAGAAATATTGCTATTGTATAAAAATTGATGCTAATAGCTTAAAAGGTTCTTGCATAAAGGTCTTATAAATCTATATAGAATTTATTTTTTTGGCAATCTCAAACTTTAATTCGTAAATTTCGGCAAAGAAATGTTTTAAAAAATATGAAATTAGGTCAATATTAATAGCGAAAAGCCTTGCTTGAAAGGATTTAATGGCAAACTAAGACTTTAAAAAGTGGCAAAAACAGACTTTAATTTACATTTCACAATATTTAGCTTTATGCGGTATTTAGGATTATAGACCCAATTTTTTAGTTTCATCAATGTTTTGTTACAGATTATTTCTGTACTGCTTCAGTATCTCATTCAGCCTATCTCTACCAAAAATACAGAATATTATCTAAAAGTTTTTCGTCGGCTTGAGGAGCAGGCGATCGAACAAGATAAGAAACTGTTCGGGTATATAGTCGCACACGAAGCTGCTATTAAGCGATTTGCGTCAATTGAATTAGTAAGCGGTAATAACTCTCTCGATCCAATTACAACTTTATTAAATGATTGAGTTAGCTATGTGCCAGCCTCTTCTCAATCTTTCTTTTATTTTGGGTGCAGTGTTATTTGTGATCGTCTTGCCAATGCCCACTTTAGGAATATTTACCATCATAATTTTGTACAAACTATGTACATATAAGAGCAAATTATTAGCGAACCTCTTAATTAACTAAAGCTACACAATATAATTACACAATATAATAGCTATGTTACTCTTACTATTTCTAAATTTCTTTTTTGCTCCCTTGCCTCAACAATTTGCCACACTTCTTCCCATCTTTCTGTAATCAATGACTTCATTTTTTCTGATTGCCACTGGGGAACAGCATTTTTCTGGGTGTTTTTTGTTCTATTCATAATCTTTTCTCGAATATTTATTTTGACAACTAAACTGGCAATACTTATTTAGATTCCAGGTAGATCTAGTCAAACTCTAGATTGCGGTTTTTATGACGATTAATACAAAGCTAATCTGCTTTAACCAAAAAACCTTTAATTAGCTAGAAATTCGGATAAATCCCTTTTAAACCCCGTCTATATCAAAAACAGGAGTTTTGAAAAAACGATTGAGGTGTAAACTCGTTACTCGTTAATGCAAAGTAGTATTCTTTAGGACTTGTTACTCGTTACTTAAAACGATTAACTAAAAAACTACAGGTTTCTAACTAGATGTGGTTTAACAAGGGTTTTACTCAAAGACAATATACCATTTTACCGAAGTCAATTGCAAATTATTCTCAATAAAATTCCTGTAAGTCTATTCTAACGTTAACCTATTATCAGAGAAAAAATTAAACTGAGCGATCGCCTGAAAAGTTAAAGACAAACTGAGAGTAATCAGATGAGTGTAGATTAGCTGCATATCCAGTAATCGATTTTCCTATGATTACTTAGCCATTGTTAAAATTTTCAACATCTACCAAATTATTCTGAGTCAGAAAGTTTAAGACTTTATTGGATTTATTACAAACTGCACGTTAGTCTAGTAGGCTATTACATTTTTTAGATAGTTGCTTATGTATTTAAGATTTAAATTCAATCACTATTTAAAGCGATTTCCGAAGCTCAAGCAATTACTAGGGGGTTTAATGGTGTTGGTCTTAGTTATTGCTACCGCATCACCCTCAATTAGCCAGGGGACGGAAAACTACGGAGAAGCATTACAAAAATCAATCCTTTTCTATGAAGCACAACAAGCAGGAAAACTACCAGAATGGAATCGCTTTCCTTGGCGAGGAGATTCTACCCTAGAAGATGGGGCAGAAGTGGGAGTAGACCTCAGCGGAGGCTGGGTAGATGCAGGAGATAACGTTAAGTTCAATTATCCGATGGCGAATACGGTGGTCAATCTCGCCTGGGGAGGAGTTGAATATTACGATGCCTATGAAAAATCTGGTCAACTAGTACATTTGTCTCAAAATATCAAATGGGCAACGGATTATTTAGTAAACTCTTTTGCTAATGATAATCCTGGAGAATACGTTCTCTATGGACAGGTGGGCGACGGTAAGCAAGACCATAAATGGTGGGGTCCCCTAGAGGTCGTTCATTACGAAATGGAACGTCCAGTATACAAAATCGATACTAGCTGTCCTGGGACAGATTTAGCGGCAGAAACCTCTGCTGCCCTAGCTTCTAGTTCGATTCTCTTTCGTAAAAATGGAGAGATTGAATATGCTGATTTACTAGTGCAAAAAGCTGAGGGGCTGTTTGATTTTGCAGATCGTTATCGTGGTAGATATTCCGATTGCCTCAAAGAAGCTGTCCCGTTTTATACCTCAATTAACGGAGATCAAGACGAACTAGTTTGGGGGGCAATTTGGCTACACAAAGCGAAACAAGCCCAAAACTATAGCTATTCGGGATCATATCTAACCAAGGCTGAATCTGAATACGAGAACATGACTAAACCCTATGACTATACTTATCAGTTTGATGACAAGTCCTATGGTATCTATGTTTTATTAGCACAGGAAACAGCAAAAGAAGAATATCAACGGCGTGCGGAAGCCTGGCTAGATTTCTGGACAATCGGACATCAAGGCAAAAGAATCACCTATACTCCAGGTGGTTTAGCTTTCTTGGTTAAATGGGCATCTTTACCTTTAAGTGCCAATACTAGCTTTGTCGCTTTTGTATATAGTGACTGGCTAAAATCCCAGGGAGAAATAAAGAAGGCGCAACGCTATTTCGATTTTGGCGTAAGTCAAGTTAACTATATCCTGGGACAGAATCCCTCCCGACGCAGCTACATGATTGGCTACGGTGAAAATTATCCCCAAAACCCCCACCATCGAACTGCACACGGAAGTTGGCTAAATAACATGTCTAAGCCAGTGGCAACTCGTAACCTTTTGATGGGTGCATTGGTTGGAGGGCCAGATCAGGACGATAACTGGAAAGATGATCGTGGAGATTGGGTTCAAAATGAGGTTGGTGTTGGCTACAATGCAGGTTTTACGAGCGCTTTAGCCAAGATGTATGCTGAATTTGGCGGAGAACCCTTAACGGAGATTTCCTTTCCCGAAGTCGGAGAGCCAGAAATTTTTGTCAAATCTCAAACAACTGCGAGAAACCAAGTCACAGAACTTAATCTATCTATTGTGAATCAATCAACTGCACCTGCCAGGGGGATAGAAGATCCTGTAATGCGAGTATTTTACACGTCTGAGTCAGGACAAGCCGAGAAAGTATCTGTATCCACAGAATCAAACGACTGTCCCAGCAATTTTTCATCAACACCCGTTAAGCTGAAACAAAATCTTTACTATACAGAAGTTAGCTGCCAAGACACGGTGATTTATCCAGGGGGAAAAGAAGACTACAAGAAACAAATCACTTTAAAATTTACGAATCAGTCTAATGGTAGTATCGGTGGATTTTTTAGTAGCCTAGGGGGCATATTTACTAAACCAATCCAAATTACCAGGATTTGTTTGTATGATCAAGATGAACTTATCTGGGAATCAGATTTATAGATTGACCCAACGGGAGAAATTGATCTAGATCGCCAATTAGTAAATAAAAAAGGGGTTGGTAATGTCAACCCCTGATTAAGATTCCAGTTTTATCACCAAGCGATAAGCTTTAAGTTATAGGAGCTAATCCTTTAGGAATTAAGGCTTATAGCTTATAGCTGGGGCGAAGCCCCTTGATTAGGCATCCCCCTTGCTATCAGGAATTAATTGTAGATAGACATCAAAATCTGACACTAATTGTTTATATTCATCAAGTGCTTGACGAGAGTTATCATCTACAGCAGCAGCATCAATATCTTCTAAATGTTTGAAAACATCTTTAGCCAACTCTAATGCTTTTTCTTGATCTACTGGAATTAAAGCATTAGACAGATATGTCATATCACGTCTAATTAGACCTAAGGGACCATGGATAAAGGTTTCCGTGTTTATCCAATCTTCTTCGGTGATAAACTCGCCTAGCTCAGACAATCTTTTTTGAGCTACGTCAACAGGAATACGGTAGGTTGAAATCTTCTGGAGTCTCTCCGCATTATAACTAGGGGGTGCAGACGCACTAGGGCCGCTACAGCTAACCAAAAAGGTTGTAGCTAGTACTAAGATTAAGGAAAGAATAGGTCGAAAAATCTTCATCTTGCTCACAACAAATATTACTTTGCTTTAATTTTCTCAGGAAACCTGCAACTTTAAAAAAGTTTACGGCGAAACTCCAATAATTTATTTCTAGTTAACGGACAGCGAATCCCCAATCCCCAATAATTTAACTGTACTTGCCAAAAATATTTAATGCGATCGCGATCGCATTTTCAATTTGAGGTAGATAGGATTCTTGCAATGCCCTAATCCCTTGACAAGCAGTACAATTGTTTTGTTTTTTTCTTAAATGAGGATCGCAATCTACTAAGATTATCTAGGATTGCGTGAGAAATAAATTAAGCTGTAACCATGACTAATCAAGAAAGCTGGGGTGTTGTCGGGGGTGGTATCTTAGGAATGACCCTAGCCCATAATTTAGCCCAGCAGGGTAAACAGGTAACTCTGTTTGAAGCTGACAATTGCTTGGGGGGATTAGCCAGTGCATGGCAATTGGGAGATGTGATTTGGGATAAACATTATCATGTTACCTTACTTTCTGATACCGAATTGCGATCGCTTTTAAAGGAACTAGATTTAGAGCAAGACATGGTTTGGGTTGAAACCCGCACGGGTTTGTATACCGATGGCAAGCTTTATTCTATTTCTAACGCTCTAGAATTCTTGCGCTTTTTCCCCCTTAACTTGATCGGCAAAATTCGCTTTGCTTTGACGATTATTTATGGCTCTAAAATTAAGTCTCCTCAAAAGTTAGAGCAAATATCGGTCATTGACTGGCTAACAAAATGGTCGGGAAAATATGCAGTTGAGAAAATCTGGCTTCCTTTACTGCGATCGAAATTAGGAGAAAACTACAAGAAGGCTTCCGCAGCTTTTCGATATCGAATTCATCGCGCCCGATACCCGCACCCAATGCAGTGATCAGTGTGCCGATTTCCTGTGACCCCAACATCCGGTCAAACCGCGCCCGCTCGACGTTCAGGATCTTACCGCGCAGAGGCAGCACGGCTTGGTTGTTCCGGTTGCGGCCTTGCTTGGCCGAGCCGCCGGCGGAGTCGCCCTCCACGATGAAGAGTTCGGACTTTGTCGGATCTTTTTCCTGACACTGCGCCAGCTTTCCGGGCAGTGAGTTAATGTCCTGACCTTTTTTGCGGGTCAGTTCACGAGCCTTACGCGCGGCTTCGCGGGCCTGTGCCGCCTCGACAATTTTCATCACGACGGACTTGGCGTCCTTCGGATTTTCCTCGAACCACTCGGTCAGTTTTTCGTAGATCATGCCCTCGACGGCGGGGCGGACTTCGGAAGAAACCAGCTTTTCTTTAGTTTGCGAAGAAAATTTCGGATCGGGCACTTTGACCGACAGCACACACGTCAAACCCTCGCGCGCATCCTCGCCGGACAGCGTGTACTCCGCCTCACAGCTAGATGTCGCAACAACAGTCTGTTTTCTTGACGACCAACTCACCGCACCACCGCATATTTGGAAAACGTAACCACTG
>CALLPS010000389.1 GCA_938015355.1 uncultured Pleurocapsa sp. | reverse complement strand
AAGGCTGAAAAATTTGCCAAAGTAATTTTTGACAACATTTTGTCCTAACCAAAAGAAATAAAGTAATTTAATTTTTATTACAAAATTACTCAATGGGATATCAAGATAGAGATTGGGAAATAGTTGATTATCAAGACTATCGTTTAGAAAATACTGAATTTACTCTTAGAGGGCCTCAACCGTCAACCTTAGAGAAAGATAGTTATTTTGTCTGCTTAGGAGCAGCACAAACCTATGGTGCTTTTTGTCCAGAACCATACCCTCAGTTAGTATCGCAAAAAATTAATTTACCAGCATTGAATTTAGGGTTTGGCGGAGCAGGTCCTGATTATTACCTGCAAAATATGGAATTGCTGAGGAAATATATTAATAATGCTAAATTTGCGGTCGTGCAAGTGATGTCTGGTAGAAGCGAAAGTAATTCTTTATTTAATAGTGGTGGGATGGAATATCTCACAAAAATAGCAGATGGCAGTAAAGTTAGGGCTGCGGTGGCATATAACCAGCTTTTAAAACAAAACAACAAAAAGTATGTCGCCAAAATTGTTGCTGAAACCAGAGAGAACTGGATTAAACATCAAATTGAACTATTGAATGAAATTGAAATCCCTACTATCTTGTTTTGGTTTTCAACTAGACCGACTCACTATAAAGAAATATATCTTTGTAAACAATTTGCCTATCTATCTCTATTTTTTGGTCAAACTAAAGCTAGTAATTTGTTGTTTGGGGAATTTCCTCAACTGATAGACTCGGCAATGATCGAGCAGGTAAAAGAATATAGCAATGAATATGTAGAATGTGTTTCTAAAAGAGGCTTTCCTCAGCGATTAATTAACAGATTTTCAGGCAAGCCAACTAAGATTGATACTGCTGCTGCTGGACAAGGAATTAGAAGTCGTAAATGGAAATATAACAAATACTATCCTTCTCCAGAAATGCATATTGATGCTGCTAATTCACTCTTAGATATATGTCAGAAATTCATTTAAAATTATGCAGAATAAAAAGCCTATTCTAGTTACTGGCTCTCATCGCTCTGGTTCGACCTGGATTGGCAGCACAATTGCTAAAGAACCTACAATAGGTTATATTCATGAACCATTTAACCCAGATTATTATCCTCATCAACTAGGGAGATATACGGCTAGGTTTAAATATTGGTTTACTTATATCTATTCGGAAAATGAACATACTTGTTTGAGAGAACTTGAAAAAACTTTGGCTTTTAGCTATCAGTTAAAACCAGCATTAAAAGCATTATTATTTGATGCATCTCATCGCGAGCCAATTGAATCTTTACGCATTTTGAGAGAATATTTACTATGCGCTAAACATCGCTTGATTCAAGCTCGTCCTTTAGTAAAAGACCCCATAGCTTTATTTTCTGCTGAATGGATGGCTGAAAAATTTGATATGAATGTCATAATTTCCATTAGACATCCAGCCGCATTCGTTGGTAGTTTAAAAGTTGCTAATTGGCATTATCCTTTTAGTCATTTTTTAGAACAAAAGCAATTACTTGAAGGTGTTTTATATCCTTTTAAAGCAGAAATTCAAGATCTAGTTGATCGCGAGTCAAATGAGTCCAATATATCCAATATAAATGAGATCGATAAAGCGGCTCTATTATGGAAAATAATGCACTATAGGATACTGGAATATCAAAAATCTCATCCAGATTGGCTATTCGTACGTCATGAAGATATTTCTCAAGATCCTTTGACAGGATTTAAAACCATATTCGACTATTTAAACTTAAATTACTCCAAATCCTTGCAAAAAACGATTCTTCAATATACCTCTGCCAAAGATAGTTCCCAGGACGTAAAAAATTACTCCCAAGAGGCGAGTAGAGCAATGAATAGCAAAGCAAATATCAAAAGTTGGCAAAAAAGATTGAGTGAATCAGAAATAATTAGAATCCGAGAGGGAGTAGAAGATATTGCTAATAAATTTTATATTAATTCAGACTGGGAATAGTTAAGTACAGATGTTACGCACTCATTAATCTAAGAAGGTAGGGGAAAGGGGGGAAAGCATTTGTAGTTATTTTTTTATTTCTGATCGAAACTACTAGTCTTTCGTTATTCTACGGAAGGCTAATTAACAGTAAGTTAAGTAAGTAGGCAGAATTAAATATAAAACCATCTTTTAATTAATTTCACCCACCTACTTATGATACTAAACCAGAATATTTCCTCATTACATAAAAGACGGAAAAAAGAAAGCCTAGCTGATTTATCGGTCGATTAAAAGACCAAGGTGTATCTTCCTGAATCTATCTGATTCCTTACCAGTAATTTTGGTTAGTTATTCTTCAATTTTGTCTGGAGTTTTAGCTTGAGCCTCTAATTTAGCCAAACGACTAGTCAGATCCTTATTTGCTTGTTTAAGTCGATCTACTTCCTGGCGCAACTCTTTAACCGCCTTGTCTGCCCCAAGATTCTTTTGCACTTTAACTACTGCTTCCTCGGCACGACGGCGCACTCTACCATCGGGAGTTTGGTCTGCTAATCCATTAAGAATATTAATTGCTTCCGCAGTCTGCATCTGTCCTAAGGCACCGACAACTGCTACTTGAGTGAGGAAGAAAGATTCTCCTGCGATCGCTTCTAACTGTTCGAGAATTTCCCCTAACTTTTCAGGAGTTTGACCAGTAGAGATCGTACCTAAACAACGAATTGAAGTAAGTCTCAGGGCTTGCGGTGTACCAGGCTTAGTATATTCCAGAATGATATCTACCGCAGCAGGGGAGGTTTTCATTTTGCTTAATCCTGCGATCGCACCACCCCGTACTACCTCATTCCACCCAGCTCTTTGTTCGAGAATCTTTTTGAGTAAGGCGATCGCTTCTGATTGTTTCTCCTTGAGATTCCCTGACACCATGCCCCCTAAGCTACGGGCGATCGCTGCTTCGGTATAGTAGCTGGGATCTCCTTGTTGGAGACAATTCGCCAGAGTTTCATAGCTGGCAGTAATTTTAAAGTTACTCAAGGCATCGATAACTGCCCGACGCACCCTCGCGTCTTCGTCTTGCAAGCCTGCTTTTAATGCTTCAAATCCTTGATTGAGCTTGATTTTACCAAGTTTTTTCGCTACTTCTAACCGCACCCCCCAAAATGGATCATCGGTTAAGGATTGGGCAAAGGCTTTGATTACTTCCAGTCCACCTTTTTTCCCTAATGCTCCCGCAGCATAAATCCGCGAAATGGGGTCGGGGTCATGGGACAGTTGTTTTTTAAGTTGGGCAACGGGATAGTTTAGAGTAACCGTTTTTAAGAAATTGTTATTGACATCAAAGCTAACAAAATCAGGCTTCTTCTCTAGAGGGAAATAAAAACTTTGTTCTGGTTGATGAATGCGGAGGGAGAAAGTTTTAAATTCAGGCTGAGTCGAATTTTTGCTTACATAGCCAAAGCCGATTGGAATCTTAAGATCGAATAATTCCTTACTATCACTATCTTGCTTCGCCTGTTTTTGAGTAACGGTTAATTTAGCGAGCTTATTATCCCCATCCCAGGAATAAGCCACCTTATAATCGGGATGACCTCCACGAAAGACATATTGATCGAACAAAAACATCAGGTTATAACCCGTCGCCTGGTCGATCGCTCGCAGTAAATCAACAGTTTCTACTGTATTATGGGCATTATCTCGCACAAACCTTTGAATCGCTTGATCAAATAATTCATCTCCTAAAATTGCCCGAATCATATGATAGACACAAGCACCCTTTTCATAGAGATGGCGGTCATATAATTCGATCGCTTCCCGATAGACATTAGTGACAATGGGACGACGATAACGAGTACTATCCTCAGAGATATAGCTACGGGCTTCATTTAACAAATAATAAGCAGCATCATCCTTGCCATATTCTTGCTCTGTCCAAAACACTTCGGCATAAGAAGCCATGCCCTCTTTAATCCAAGCATGAGACCAGTGTTTAATGACTACTAAATCCCCAAACCACTGATGGGCTAATTCGTGCAAGACTAAGCTCTCAGTACGCATATTATCCGTTGCCGCACGTTCATCTAGCAAACAACGATCTGTGAGCAAAGTAGTAGAAGTATTTTCCATCCCGCCAAAGATAAAGTCATCAACACAGACTTGAGCATATTTCGGATAGGGATAATCATAACCATATTTGTGAGATAAAAACTCCACCATACGGGGAGTCTTGCCCATACTGCGTTTAGCGTCGGCTTCTCGCCCCTTTTCTACATAATAAGTAATTGGTTTACCATGCCATTCATCAGCAATTTCCGCAAAGTCTCCTACCGCCAAGGTCATTAAATAAGTTGGATGTACCTGCTGTTGTAACCAATGATAAATGATGCCATCGGCTACCTCCTCGGTATTAATTAATTCTCCATTAGAAATTGCCCTAAAACCTGGGGGGACTTGGACTCGGATTTCTGAAGTTGCCAATTGACCAGGATAATCTAAACAGGGAAACCAAAAACGAGAGTCTTCATCTTCCCCTTGAGTCCATACTTGTGTCGGTTTATCAGGATAATCTGCCGTGGGCTGAATAAAATATAATCCTCGCTGGGGATGATCTACCCCATAGGCGATCGCAATTTTAATCGCTTTAGTAGTAGCAGGTTGCTGTAAATAAATCTCAATTTGTTCGCCATCATAATCAAACTGCTGAGAAATTCCATCAACTAAGACGGATTCAATATTTAAATCCACTGCATCCATGGTTAACTGTTGAATACCAGGACGTACAGGAGTAATGGTCGTGGTACAAGTACCCGAAAAACTCTGATGGGTTAGATCTAGAATTAAATCCAAAAAAATATGATCTACTTGTCCTGGGCGATCTGGATTGTAGTGAGGTTTTGCCCCTGGAAGCTCAAAAGACTTGCGATCGCTCTCTTCGGCATCGAAATAAAAGTGAGACATGGATTAGTTTAATAATTGCTAGTTACCGTTATTGATTAGGGTATCTAATTCAGCAAAATTTTACTTGGGTTATTCTCTGCTATTTGTCTATTTTTCTTCTGGCAGATGTAGTTAATTAAAAGTTGAATTATTGATTTTTAGATTATGGAAAAGCGATCGCTTTATGAGTAAAATCGAGAAAAGGCGATCGCTCATATTTTTTGATTTTTTATTAGATCGTCAAGAATCCAACTGTAGTGTAGACTAACGGGAAAGCGATCACGAAAAAGAGAGAGAGAATGAAAGATAAGTAGGGAAAAAATGAAAACAGCAATAAAATTAAACCTCTCCCTACTATGAAATATGAACGATTTCAAAAATTCCGTCAAGAAAACTATCAAATGTTGGGCAAAGCAAAGGATACAACATTTTAATTTTCGTAACAATTCCCCAGGTCATTAATGAGTATATATATTCTGCAACTACTAATAATTGGCTTACTTTTATTAGCAGTTACCCTCGGTTCTGGTTGGATTACTCGCTTACCTTTTTCCTATGCTCTTATTTACTTGGTAGTGGGTATCTTTTTCGGTGCTAGCGTTACGGGGTTAATTCGTGTTGAACCAGATACTCCAGTCCTCAAACGCATAACAGAGATGGTCGTAATAATTTCTGTCTTTGGCTGTGGTTTAAAGATGAATCGCAAGTTCAAGCTAGAGGATTGGAATACCACTGCCCGATTGATTGGCTTAGTGATGCCTATTTCGATTGTGGCTCTTAGCGTAGTTGCCCATTGGGTATTAGGAATGTCCTGGGGTACAGCAATTTTGTTAGGGGCAATCTTAGCACCTACAGATCCAGTACTGGCTTCGGAAGTACAGCTATATGATACTAAAGATCGAAATGAGTTACGTTTTGGTCTTACTTCCGAGGGAGGCTTAAATGATGCCTTGGCTTTTCCTTTTGTTTACTTTGGGATTTATGCTCTAGAAGATGGGAACTGGGATAACTGGCTCAAACAATGGGTTGCAGTGGATTTACTTTGGGCGATCGCTGCGGGAATAGTGATGGGGGTTGTGGTGGCTAAAGCTGTGATCTGGGTCGAGCATCAATTACTCAGCAGAAGACAGTCAGATGAGTTGATGGAAGATTTCGTCGCCCTAAGCGCGATTTTATTAACTTACTCCTTAACAGAATTAGTCAATGGCTATGGCTTCTTGGCAGTTTTTGTGGCTGGTTTGATTATGCAAAACAATTACTCCAAAAGGAAGCTCAAACAAAAAAGATTGGGTCAATTGGAATTTATCGAGAAAATTGAAAAACTATTAGAGGTCGGAACTATTGTTTTGCTAGGTTCAATGCTCAGAATCAATCCTGGTTTTGAGTATCTCGGTCAAGCATTAATAATTGCTGCTTTTTTGATATTTATTATTCGACCAGTGGGAGTGGCGATCGCATTTCTTGGTTCTAAACTTTCATCAATAAATCGTAGTTTTATCGCCTGGTTTGGCATTCGCGGAGTCGGCTCTCTCTATTATTTAAACTATGCTGTGGGTAAAGATATAGGTGGCTCAATTGCCGAACAAATTACTTGGATAACTATGATTACCGTGGTGTTTTCGATTGTAATCTATGGAGTCAGTTCTAGTCCGATGATGCTTTGGTACGAAAAACAAGATACTAATTAGTATTGCTTTTTCGTGTTGCTTTTTGAAACCAAGTCTTCCCTACTGCGATCGTTAATGAAGCTAACTATGCTTTTAGTCTTAATCGCGATTTACTCCACTCTTTAGAACCAGCAGTTAGGGAAACTATTGGGGATACTCTCCGCAGAACCCTTCATCAAACGGATTTTGCTTGTTTTTATGGCACCTGAGCTTGATTTAAAAAGTCTTGTAACTTACTCCCTTCAATCACTTCCACTTCGAGAATTTGCTGGGAGATAGCCTCTAATAAATCGCGATTATTATTTAAGATATCTAAAGCTTGCTGATGGGCTGTTTCAACTATATCCTTGACTTCAACATCGATCGCTTTAGCTGTTTCATCGCTAACCATGCGACGGGGATTCATCCCACCATCACCTAAGAAAGTATTTTGCTGTCCTTTGTCATAAGCTAATGGTCCTAATACTTTACTCATACCGTAGGTAGTAACCATGCGTTCGGCAAGATCTGTAGCTCGTTGTAAGTCGTTAGATGCTCCAGTAGTGATGCTATTGAAGATAATTTCTTCCGCTGCCCGACCACCTAGCAGGGTAGCAATTTGATCCCGTAGTTCTGATTCTGACATCAAAAAGCGATCTTCTGTCGGCATTTGCAGGGTATATCCTAAAGCTGCCATGCCACGAGGTACGATGGAGATCTTCGCCACCTTCCCTCCACCAGGCATCAATGCCCCAACTAGAGCATGACCGACTTCATGATAAGCGACAATTTTCTTCTCTTTATCACTCAAGACACGACTTTTCTTTTCTAAACCAGCAACAACACGTTCTATTGCTTCATTAAAGTCCCCTTGAGTTACTTTTTCTTGTCTATTTCTAGCAGCCAATAAAGCAGCCTCGTTAACTAAATTAGCTAAATCCGCACCAGCAAAACCAGGAGTACGAGTGGCTATTTCCTTAAGTTTTATTTCAGTATCTAATTTTACTTTCGCCGCATAGATTTCCAAAATTTTGAGGCGACCAGCTAAGTCAGGACGATCTACTAAAACCTGTCGATCAAAACGACCAGGACGTAATAATGCTTGGTCTAAAGTTTCAGGACGATTAGTAGCAGCTAACACAATCACCGTTGAATCTCCTACGGCAAAACCATCCATTTCCGTTAGCAGTTGGTTAAGGGTTTGTTCTCGCTCATCGTTACCACCAGCAAATCCTCCACTAGCACGGGATTTACCAATAGCGTCTAGCTCATCGATAAAAATAATACAGGGAGCTTTCTTTTTAGCCTGCTCAAATAAATCTCTAACTCTGGCGGCACCAGCACCAACAAATAACTCGACAAATTCCGAACCAGAAATACTAAAGAAGGGAACTTTGGCTTCTCCTGCTACTGCCTTTGCCATGAGAGTTTTACCTGTCCCAGGAGGCCCTACCAATAAGACTCCTTTAGGTATGCGGGCACCAATTTCTGTAAAACGTTGTGGAGATTGGAGAAACTCGACAATTTCAGTTAATTCGGTTTTAGCCTCTTCTACTCCCGCTACATCATCAAAGGTGGTTTTAGTGGATTCTTCTTCTACATATACTTTAGCTTTACTTTTAGTAATGGAAAGAGCTCCTTGAGGGCCTCCTGTACCCATACTTCGACTGATAAAAAACTGCCAAATACCCACAAAAATTAGAGGTGGAATGACCCAACTGAGAATACTTCCTAACCAATTATTTTTTGCTAGGGGGGCCGCAGCAAATTCGACTCCCTGAGCTTCTAAGCGTTTGGGTAATTCTAGATCAAGAACGGGATTAGTTCTTAAAATTATGGCAGATTCGTTTTCTTCTGTTTTATCTGTTTTAAGCTCGTAGGTAATTTGATCTTGTCCTACAGATGCTCTAGCGACTTCTCCATCATCTACCTGATCGATAAATAGGCTATAGGGAACTTGCGGAATAGGATTGCTATACCATTGGGGAAACAATAGGGTCGAAATTAAATATAGTGCCGATACTAAAAGAACAATATTAGCAATGAGACGAGATCGGGAAACTGGGGGTTTATCTTTAACGCCCATAAGGATTTTTACTCCAATTAAATAAAAGTGTTGAATCAGTCAACAGTCAACAGTATTAATTGCTTTCGTTATTTTGAGATTTGGATGTAGAAGTAGAATTTATCAATACCAAGGAGATGGCAAAGATGAGTTTTTCTGGTTTTCGTTAACTTATGTAAATAAATATAACAAAGTTTGTAACAATATATTTATTTAACTTGACAGATTTAACAATTACTTAATTGTTCAGGATGAACAAAAAACTTTACTTATTTTTCGTTGGCGGCAAAAACTGTCCCCAGTATTGATATGAGAATTTATGGTAATCGACAATTAAAAACAGTAGCAGGACAAAGGACGAGACCGACTTCTGCCAGGGTAAGAGAGGCGTTATTTAACATTTGGCGCGATCGCATTTCTGGATCTAGTTGGCTGGATTTGTGTGCAGGAAATGGCTCGATGGGGGCAGAGGCTTTATGTCGAGGTGCCAGTAGAGTAGTTGGGATCGAACAGTATGCTAAGGCTTGTAAAGTAATTGAACAAAATTGGGAACAGGTAGCACAACCCGAGCAGTCTTATCAGATACTAAAAGGAGACGTGTTAGTTAAGATTAAGAGTCTAGAGGGACAAGAGTTTGACTGGATTTATTTCGATCCACCCTATGACAGTTATTTATATTTGCCGATCTTAAAAGCGATCGCCTCATTAAAATTAATTACGACCGAAGGTGCGATCGCAGTTGAACACAATCCCCAACTTTGGCAAGCTAAAGCAGTACCAGGTTTAGAAATCTATCGGACTAAAACCTACGGCAATACAACTCTTAGTTTTTATGCTCTTGAGTAGGGATTGGGGATTGGGGATTGGGGATTGGGGATTGGGGATTGAATATAATTATGAGTGGAGATAGAGGTTTTGAGTCTTTAGAATTTTATCAAGATAGCTTAAAGTTATTAAAGGCAGCCTATAAATTAGCAGACAATTTGCCTAATCATGAGCGCTACAATTTAAGCGACCAGATTCGCCGAGCTTCTTGTAGTATTTTACTCAATATTAGTGAAGGCTATGGACGCTATCACTATTTAGAACGTTTGCGTTTTCTCTATATCGCCCGTGGTTCTCTAGCCGAAACCCTGAGTGCTTTTATTATTGCTGAGAACTTAGGATATTGCAATGATGAACAATTAAACTGGGTACGTAAACTGAAAGAGAAAATTGAACAAAATCTGAATGGCTATTGTCGTTTTATTAAGTCTCAACAACAAGGTAAAAACGAATACGGCAACAAATATGTCAAAAATTAAAGAGCACAAGTTAGTAGTTTCTTTTCCTAATCCCCAATCCCCAATCCCCAATCCCGAGTCCCCAATCCTAGGTTTTCAAAAATTAATAAGTGTGTACTATCAGTTAGGTCATAAATTAGGTAACAGGTAACGAGTAATGGCAAGTAAATCTCTCCCAGGCAAGTTAATCGTTAAAACAGGCAAGTTTGTCTGGACAACGATGTGGCAGATTATGATGTCTCAACTTGCACCCCGTAATCAGACGGGGGAGTATATTCGTCCAGAGAGTCAATTTAGAAATTCTATTAGTGAGACAGATAAACTTAATCCTTATCAACCTGGGGCTAATCGTTACCGACTTTTTGTGGGCATGGGTTGTCCCTGGGCGCATCGTACCTTAGTAACTAGAGCCTTGAAAGGGTTAGAAGATGCGATCGCAGTCTCCGTAGTTTATCCTTCCCCTGATGCGGGAATCTGGGTCTTATCTGAGCCAGAATTAGGATGTAATACTGTTCCCGAACTATATCAACTATCCCAAGCAGGATATAAAGGACGTTGCACTGTACCGATTTTGTGGGACGAGTCAACTAATACCATTGTTAATAATGAAAGTGCGGAAATTATTGAATTACTAAACTCTGAGTTTAATCAATATGCCCAGCATTCCGACGTTGACCTTTATCCAACAGAACATAAACAGCAAATAGATCAGTGGAACGAGAAAATCTATCAGACAGTTAATAATGGTGTGTATCGTTGCGGATTTGCCCAAACTCAACAGGCTTACGATGCAGCATGTCAAGAATTATTTTCTACCCTCGATGAAGTTGATCAAGTTTTAGCCCACAATCGCTATCTTTGTGGAGATTTCCTTACATTAGCAGATGTAAGATTGTTTACTACTTTGTTCCGTTTTGATATTGTTTATTATGGGTTGTTTAAATGTAATCTACGCCGTATAGCTGATTACAACAATTTAGGGGCATATCTAAGAGATTTATACCAGTTGCCAGGAGTGGCAGCAACCTGTGATCTTGAAAGCGTCAAACAAGACTATTACGGTAATCTGTTTCCGTTAAATCCAGGGGGGATTATTCCTCTGGGTCCAGATATTGCCAGTTTATTACAGCCACATCATCGAGACAAAATAACTGTTAATCCATAGTTAATAACTATGGTTAATCTGCAACAGTAATGGCTAATAATCCCACGGATCTAGAAAATTTCCAGTCTGCTTGGCAAGAAAAATATCAAGCGAAAAAACTGCTGAAGTCGGCAACTGATCCCGAATTTCAATTCCAGCAGGGCAATCAATTTCTCTCCCAGCAGAAGTTAATAGAAGCGATCACTTGCTATCGTCGTGTCCTCAAACTTGTCCCCAATCATTCCTCGGCACACCGACAGTTAGCCGTGGCTCTCAAGCAGCAAGGGAAGTTATCGGAAGCGAGTCTGCATTATCGTTCCTCAATTGATTCTCAGCGTCTCCAGGGACAATCTGAATTCAATCGGGATAACCAGCAGGCAATTGCCCACATCTATTTACAGCAGGCTCAATCCTTTGAAGCTCAAGGGGAATGTCAACAGGCGATCAACGCTTGTCAAGAAGCATTAAATTTTGCTCCCAATCTAGCAGAAGCCTATAAGACCTGGGGAGATAGCCTGCAAAAGTCGGGGAATACGACGGAATCTATGGGATATTATGCCAAGGCGTTGGCAATTAAGCCCGATTTTACGGAAGTCTGTCTCAATTTGGGCAGTTTATCCTTTAAACAGCAACAGTGGCAACAAGCGATTAACTTCTATCAACAAGCGATCGCAATTAATGAGCACTGCGTCGAGGCATATCGTAACCTAGCCAGAGTCTATAAAAAACTGAATCAGAGTCAGTTAATGCTCGATTGTTGGTTTAAAGCCTTGCAGCTAGCACCAAATCAAGTAAATATTGCCGACCATCTTAAATTAGCTCAGGTTATGAGTAAAACTGGTTATCTAGACCAGGCGATCGCCTGCTACCAACAGGCACTCAAGTTACAGCCTAACTCAGTGAATATTTACCTCCAATTGGGAGAATTGTTAGTTAGCCAAAATAGAGAAAAACAGGCTGTTAATCTCTACCAACAGGGGATCAAATACTTTCCTCGCCATAGTGCCCTTAACTTTCGTTTAGCTCAAATATTAGAGCAGCAAAATAATCCCAAAGCGATCGTTCACTATCAACAGGCGATTAAAACTAAACCTCAAGATTGGCAAGCTTATTTTAATCTGGCGAATACTCTGACTCAGCAACAACAATATGATGCCGCTATTAATTGCTATCAACAAGTTCTAAAGCTCAACCCTCAATATCTAGACACATATTCTAAGTTAGGCGCAATACAGCTAATTAAGGAGCAATGGTTAGAGATCATTCAAACTTGTCAGCAAGGACTGAGTTTAGAGCCTCAACAAGAACAGCTTTACAGTTATCTAGGTACTGCTTTACTTCACCTGGAAAAGTATGATGCTGCCATCAAAGTCTATTCCTGCCATGTGCAGCTTAACCCTGAAGCCATGGATAGCTACCGACATCTCGGTACGGCTCTGATGGCGGAACAAAGGTGGTCTGAAGCGATCACTTGCTATCAACAGCTACTAAAGCGAGAACCGAATGACCTTGAAAGCCAGCGTAAAATTGCTGAAGCAATGGAACACGATGGTCAATGGACAGCATCAGCGATCGCCTGGAAAAAAGTGATCGATTTACAACCAGATGAACCCTGGTCATATCATCACCTAGGCATGGCTCTGATTAACTTAGAAAAATGGGCAGAGGCATCCCAAGCATTACAATATTCGATTAAACTAAATCCTGATTTTCCTTGGTCTTATTACCATTTAGGAGATGCTCTGGCTCAACAACAGCGCTGGCAGGAATCTAGTGCGGCATACCGTTTTTTCTTAACTGTCGAAACCCATGCTTATGCTTATGAGAGATTAGGAGATAACTTAGTTAGACAGATTAAACCTCTAGCAGAGTCGGGCAAATTATTACAGCAAGAAGCCTGTCAGTGTTACTATCGAGCGATCGAAGTTGAACCTGATTACGTGCAACCATATTACAAATTGATGGAGCTAAAGCCCGACGATGCCGAGATCTGCTTTATGTTGGCGGAAACCTATGCTAGAGAAGAAAAATGGTCAACGGCAATTATTTTCTATCAAATCGGACTGGGCATCAACTCCCACTTTCCCCAAGCACATTTTGAACTAGCCATGGTTTTAGAACAACAGCAACAGTTCTCTCAAGCGATCGCTCATTGCCAAGCAGCCATCAGACTAAATCCTGCTGAATCAAGCTATCAATCCTATTTAACCGAGATATTGACCAAAGAGAAAATGCGACAAATCGGATGTTGACATCAGACCAAGAAGTTCAGAAACTCTGGGATACTGCCTACAGATGTCGCCAGAAATCAGACTTTACCACCGCCTTTGCTTGCTATCAAAAAATTAGAGAACTAAGACCCCAAAGGGCTGATATCTATTGCGAATTAGCCAATTTATATCTAAAGCAACAGCAACCAAAACAGGCAATTCAAGCTTTTCAACAGGCAATTAAAATCGATCCAACACAACCAGCCTGGGTATATCAAACCCTGGGTAAAGTTCTACAGGAGCAACAACAAGATTTAGCAGCCATAGCAGCTTACAAACAGGGAATTAAACTAGATCCCCAACCCCCTAGTTGGGTCTATTACGGCTTGGGAAACTTGCTGGTTAAACAGGAACAATACGACCAGGCGATCGCAATTTATCAGAAAATAATTGATCTTAATCTTGCTGTTTCGTCGGATGTCCACTTCAAAATCGGCAATATTTATCAGCAACAGCATAAGTTTTTTGCGGCTCAAGCCGCTTATCGCCAGGCAAGTCAAGCTAGAGCCTGGTACAACCTTAACCAAGTAATTAGCTTGATGGATAAATTCTTGGCAAAAAATACTAAATTTTCTCAGATTGATATTTTAGACAATGGCTGTGATCCGACGGGAAGTCAGCTAGCTTTATTAGCAGAGAAAACTAGCGGTAGAGTAGTGGGAACCAATATTTATGCGGGATTCCCTCAGCAAACAGTAAAACGTCGTCGTCTCAACAATGAGTTTTACTATATGGATGGACAAAATCTATCCTTCGATGACGATTCTTTCGATTTGGTAATATCTTTAAATGTCTTAGAGCATGTCCCTAATCCTGCCCAGTATCTTCACGAATGTTATCGGGTAATGCGTCCTGGTGGCTATGGCTTTTTTAGTTGGTATCCCTTATGGTCTGGGGCAACAGGTCATCATGTCCATCCCGATATGGTCATTAGCAAAGCAAAAAAACTTGGTCTGACAGCTCCCCGCTATAGTCTTGATGGTACGTCAATTCCCTTCTGGGGACATCTCCTATTTTCTGCCTCAGAAATGCTAGATTTCTTAGTTGAGCAGCGACAATATCCATTGAAATTAGCGGAGTGGATGAGAGACTATATCTACTATGGTGACGATCTTAATCGTTGGTTATGGCGAGATGTTTGGCGTTCTTTTCAAGCTTTAAACTGGCAGATAGTCGATCAGAGTCATCGTGGACAACAACATCTAGATGCTCAAACTATTGATAAACTGCAACAAAAATATGGTATTGCCGATAATTTTCAGATTTGTGGTGCAACCATCATTGT
>CALLPS010000388.1 GCA_938015355.1 uncultured Pleurocapsa sp. | reverse complement strand
GCGAAGAGAGACTCGAACTCTCACGATTTCTCGCCACATTTTGAGTGTGGTGCGTCTACCAATTCCGCCACTCGCCCTTGAGTGAACCAGCTACCAGTATAAAGTATACGGGGTAGTAAAAGCAAGGCTTGGGAAAAAGTTTTCATTATGTACAAGTAGCCATTATTTCAGCAAATTGGGTCTGAAATTAATCATTATTTTAAAGTACGATCGCCGTTTATTTTAGATCGCAGCATAATAGCAGACTTTCATAATCTCGCGTTGCTGGATTAAGGTATGATTTGGCTTTTTTGTAAGAAAACAGATTAATAAAAAAGCTTAGAGCTTAGAGCTTAGAGCTACGAGCAGACTACTTATCGATTTCACGTTGTCCTCTTGTCTATCACGGATACCGCTTCCCTAAAGGACTAGCTTCGCTTCGCGCATATGGCTTGCACCCTAAAGGGCACTTGTCCGAACATGGGGATAAACCCGAACATGGGGGGATACTTCAAATCAGCAACGCCACATAATCTTTATATTCTCAAAATGACTCCAATTAGGGATTAGATGAAGATGCTTGAGATTAGAATAGCAGAATCCCAAGCTTAAATAAATTTCACCGTATGACGAACTATTTCATTTGATAGATATCATCAAAATTGAATTCAGTTATCTGAGGCAAATTCATCACTCGAGAGATTACTGTGGTAATTTTATAGTTTCGCAGCCCAAATAGGTTGCACATTCAGGAATAATTGTATTCAAGTAATAATCGGCATCAAAGATAAGTTTGTCATCGAAAGTTCTCTCAACAGCATGTCTCTGGTGGTTCAGTAAAAACTCTTGGAAGATAAAATTACTGCCCGCTTCAACCAATACAGTTCCAGGTTGATCCGATTCAGTCACCAGTAAATCAAACTTATCTGACTCTAAGTCTTTCTTCAACTCCATATAGGTTAATTGTTGATTTTCGATGTGGGGAACAATATGCAAAGTACTCATAATTATCTATTAGTTGATAAGTAATCACACATAATTGTGTTTTGATTAAGGTGGCACCACAGTAATGCAGGTTAAGCGAAAAGTCTAGTCAAAACCAAAACCTGCCAGCAAAAACTTATCAACAGATTTAACTAAAAAATTTAATTAAAATTGCCACAATAGAAACAAAACATCACCACTAGTGTTCAAACCTGCTTTTATATTATGGATTTATTAAATCAATCTGATGAGTCTAAACCAATAATTATTCGGTTGGAAGAAGTGTCAAAAGTATATGGTATAGACAATACTGAGGTTCATGCTCTGGATAAAGTCAATCTCATGATCCATCAGGGGGAATATTGCTCCATTATGGGTGCATCAGGTTCAGGAAAATCCACTGTCATGAATATTATTGGCTGTTTAGATCGACCAACCACAGGAAGATATTACTTAGATAATTTATCAGTCGCAGGATTAAGGGATGAACAGCTTGCTGAAATTCGCAATCGCAAAATTGGCTTTGTCTTTCAACAGTTTCATTTATTGCCCCAGGTTAGCGCCCTAGAAAATGTCATGTTGCCGATGGTTTATGCAGGAGTACCAAATACAGAAAGGCGCGATCGCGCTATGGCAGCTTTAATTAAAGTTGGTTTGGGTAACCGAGTTAATAATCGTCCCAATCAACTTTCTGGAGGACAACAACAACGAGTAGCGATCGCCAGAGCGATTGTTAATGAACCTCTCCTCTTATTGGCAGATGAGCCAACCGGAGCACTAGACTCCCAGACTACGAAGGAAGTGTTAGCTATTTTTGGTGACTTACACCGTAGCGGAATTACCGTAGTGATGGTTACTCATGAAACTGAAGTAGCGAAACAAACAGCCAGGATTGTCTGGTTTAAAGATGGTCAAATCATTCACGATCATCTCACTCCTGAAGAAATGTTAACCGTAGCGATCGCTTCTTAAACCTGAAGTTCTGATTAAAATAGATTTGCATTGCCATTACCCAGACGATATTACCTGGAAAAAACTGGGCTAAGGTTGTGCAGAATATTAAAGTGAAAGATAAAATTAGATTAAGCAAATTGTAGTTTTGTATACTAATATGATTAGTGAATATCACAAATCAAGTCGCCTAAATTTAACGAGTAAGTTTAACCTAATCGATTAAGTTAACTCACTCTTCTAAAAGTAAAGTTCAAAAGCGAAACGCGTTAAGCATTTATCTGTACGTTTCGGCGTTCAGCAATTAACAATGAATCATCCTCAGCTAGAACCTAGTCAATCCTTACGTTATGATGCAGAAGCAATTGCGTCTCATTATCGTTTTCGACCTTGGCAGGTAATCTGGCGAGCGATCGCTGTTGTCTGGCTATTTGGTAATTTTATCTTGCACCTCTATCTAGATAGATTGACTAATAGAGAAGAGATCAATCAGCCGAAAAGAGCCAGAGAACTAAGGAAAATTATTATTACTCTGGGTCCGACCTACATCAAAGTTGGACAAGCACTATCTACCAGACCAGATTTAATTCGTAAAGACTTTCTAGATGAGTTGACCAAACTACAAGATCAACTACCTCCCTTCGACAATCACATCGCCTTTGACATTATCGAATCTGGTTTAGGACGCTCTATTACAGAGGTTTATCGAGAGTTTTCTCCCAATCCCGTTGCCGCTGCTAGTCTGGGTCAAGTATACAAAGCAGTATTACATAGCGGAGAAACAGTAGCCGTTAAAGTACAACGCCCCAACTTACGTCCCAAATTAAGTCTGGATCTCTATTTAATGAGGCTTTTGGCTGGTTGGGTAGAGCCTTGGTTGCCTCTTAATCTGGGTCATGATTTGAGTTTAATTGTGGATGAATTTGGTCTGAAATTATTTGAAGAAATCGATTATCTTAACGAAGCCAAAAATGCTGAACTATTTGCCCGAAACTTCGAGGGCGATCCTGAAGTAAAAGTTCCCGTTATTTATAATCAATACTCCAACAACTTTGTTCTAACTTTGGAGTGGATTGATGGCATCAAGCTAACCGATTTAGCCAAGTTAGAGGCGGCGGGATTAGATGCTGATAATTTAGTTAAAATTGGCGTAACTTCTGGTCTGCGCCAGCTATTAGAATATGGCTTTTTTCATGCCGATCCCCACCCAGGTAATTTGTTTGCCACCCTCGATGGACGCATGGCTTACATTGACTTTGGCATGATGGATCAACTATCGGAATCAATGAAAGAAACTATTGCTAGTGCAGTCGTGCAGCTTATTAATCGCGACTATAAAGCTCTGGCACAAGATTTTGTTAATTTAGGATTTTTAACCCCTGATACTGATATCAGACCAATTATCCCTGCTCTAGAGACAGTTTTAGGTAATGCAGTTAGTGAGAGTGTTGGCGATTTTAATTTTAAAACCATTACCGATGAATTTTCGGAATTGATGTATGAGTATCCCTTCCGCCTCCCAGCGAAGTTTGCCCTCATTATTCGCTCCCTAATTACTCAGGAAGGATTAGCATTAAGTCTTAACCCAGATTTCAAGATTGTAGAAGTATCCTATCCCTATGTATCCCAAAGATTGTTAACAGGAGAGTCCCCTCAACTCAGAAGGCGCTTGCTCGATGTTTTGATTAAAGATGGCAAGTTTCAGTGGGAAAGACTAGAAAACATGATTGAAATTGCTAGTTCTGATGATAGCTTTGATATTCTACCCACTGCTCGCTTAGGCTTAGAATATATCCTCTCAGAAGAAGGAAAGTATTTGCGCCAGCAATTACTAATTGCTCTGACAGAAGGCGATCGCCTTCACACGGATGAAGTTCAACGACTCTGGAGCTTAATTCAGAACGATATTAAACCTCAAAAAATACTAGACCTCGCTTTCAACACTTTTCGCCAATTTTCTGTAACTAGTGTGGCAGCAATTATTCCTTCTACTCCCACTTCAAGATAGAGTAATAGAATCCTCAATCTTAATCAAAATTAACAATTGCCATGTATTATCTGCCGCAACCACCTTTTTTAGTAGCCGTGATGGGAGTATTTATCTCCATCACTTGTGGCTCAGCATTTAAAAATCTTTTAGGACAAAGGCTACGGGAATCATATAAAAATGTCGGACAAAAAAGCTCTTTTAAAATAGAGATTAAAGATTCTGCGATCGCTACTACTTACGGAGGAATTTGTTTAGGAGTTTGGATCTTTTTAGGTGGGGGCTTACTAATTCTCGGCTTTGGCATTATTCCTTCCTACGGAGTCGCTCTGCTACTGACAATCGGTACCGCCTCACTAGTCTGGAATCAGATTAATGATGTTTTTTTACAATTAAAAGAAGGTGGATCAAAATCTCTAGAACTATCCTAAATACTTATTATCGATAAGGAAAAATAAAGACACTTAAAACTTATCTTAATTAAGATAACTCTTGTCGCCAAATCCAGAGGATGTCAGAATGAGAAGAGTTATTAAAAATAAATAAAAGTATTAAATAATTAGTAACTTAACCAAAGTTAATCAAATTGAGTTCAGGAGCAACCTCTCATGACGGAAGAAAGTAAAACCACTGGTGCTGAGGCAAAAACAGCTGCGAGTAAAACCACATCTAGTAAGGCTAACGCTTCTAAAAGTGGCACAACTGCTAGTAAAACCACACCAAGCAAAAAAGAAACTAACGACCAAGCCTTAGCCCTATCCACCCAAGCCAAAACCTTACTCCCTCAAAATCGTCCCATTGAACCTAGTAGTCTGGAAGTAGTGAACACCTATTCTTCTGTTGGCTCAAATCGTCCCGTTTCCAAAGGAACAGTAGAATTTACCAGTTCCCTAGCTATATCTGGCAATCGTCCTATTGCTGCTAGTACTCTTCAGGTTAGCGAGACTTATGTTGTTATGGGGAATCGCCCTGTTGCTTCCAATGAGTCAGATGAAACTGCGAGTTTAATGGGATATCTAGACTGAAATTTGTTTTAGTTTGAACAGGCAAAGAAGATGGGAAGTGAAGACAGTACCTAAATTACCTGTTTGCTCACTTCTCGCCTTTATTATAATAATTGTAATTAAACTACTATAATTCGCAGTTAGCTTTAGTTATTTCATGTCGATAACGAAACATATCTTTCAATCGAGCATCTACCCACCAGCCTAAAAGTAATTCAGCTAACAAACCGCCAGGGATTTCATAGGAAATTGCATCAGTTAGCCGAGTCATGTCATTTTCTACAGTAAATTCATGACGATGTACCCAAGATTCCATTGGTCCCTTGGTTTGTTGATCGACAAAGAGGCGATAAGGATTACATTCAATATGAGTCGCAATCCAAGGTACAGGAATACCCGCTAGAGACAAGCGAAATTCACTAATTGCCCCGACACCCAATCCACCTTCTCGGCGAATAATTTTTACTGGTTGCCAGGGAGGAGTAAGCAGATCAAGAACATCAGAACGTTCATGAAACTGCCACACTGTTTCTACAGAAGCATCAATTAAACTAGAGTATTGAAAATTTAGCATTGAAATTTTAGCATTGAATATTGAATTCAGTTATTTTTATTCAGTTATTTTCTGCGGATCGATGTTAATAAAGGGCAATGCACCATCCCCGCCTAAAACTGTCGGAAATCTACCATCCCATTTATTAATTGCCTCTTTCTGCAGTAGGGCTGGGGTTAGGGTAAGCTTTTGCAATCTTTGTGCTTCTGCTTGCCCCTTAGCTCGATTAATTTCTGCTTGAGCTGTCTTTTCTGCCTTTAAAGCCTCAAAATCTGCTTGTTTTGCCTGTTGTTCGGCAATTTGTTTTGCTTCAATCGCTCTGGCAAATTCTGGATAAAAGGATACATTTACCAAAGAAACATCATCGACTAAAATTCCATAATCATCTAATCTTTCTTTAAGTTCTTGATCAATTTGTTCTTTAATTTCTTTCCGTTTAGTAATTATTTCTTCCGCATTCTTTTGCGCCGTTGCTGCTTTAACTATTTCGGCAACTGCTGGCGTAATTATCCTAAATATAATCTGTTCTTCATCTCCAACTCTCTGAAAAACTTGATTAACCTTCTGTGGATCAATATGCCAATTAAGAGCAACCTGAGTTTTTATGTCTTGTAAATCCTTGGATGAGGCTTCCGCATCAATATCGTTTTTTTGCACCCGAACACTGAGAGATTTAACTGTATTCACTACAGGAATAATCGGATGAATTCCTTCATCCAAAATAGCCTCTTGTACTTTCCCAAAGCTCATGATTACTCCTCTTTCTCCTGCCTTAATAATTGTAAAAGGCTTAAAGATTCCTAAAATCAAAAACAGCAAGAAGCCCAATCCTGCATAAGTAATTAATTTATAGGGAATGTTGGCATTTTTCATATAAATCAGTCCTTAAATATAAAGATTAATGATACTTAATTCATAAATTTGCGATTAATACAATTCACCATTAATACTTCTAATAAGAATAGTGTCATAACAGACTATAGAAAACCCAAAGGTTAACATAACTATTTTATTTTCAGTAATGCCTAGCTATAATTTGCTAGACTGAAAAACACATTTTAGTTCTTTAGTACTATATACAGTAAGCAGATGGCACTCAACGTTGTTAATTTAGTGGGTCGTGCTGGTACGGCCCCAGAAATAATTCACTTTCAATCAGGTACAGTTCTATGCAAGCTCCCTTTAGCTGTCAATCGTCGTAGTCGTAATAGTGACCAGCCAGACTGGTTCAATTTGGGTGTGACACGTTAGCTAGAAACCTTATCTCATAAAGGATAAGGGGGAAAAGCTGCAAGGATACTTAATGTACCTTGACAACTGAATATCCATGTTGGTGAGTTAAGTAATGTAACAAGTTAACAAAATTTAACCTATCAAATTGCTGAAACAAGTCCAACCCTCTTGGATGCTGGAGTGAAAGCATCTTCCCCATTATCAGGCGTAGTAACCCCGATGATGCCAGCAGGGAAGAGACGGAGGTAACTCAGAACCCACTGAGAATCCCTTCTAGCAAGAAGTTATGGGTAGGAATACAAAAAGATTTAACCGTCGTTAACCAGAACTAGCGTAATGGGTTGCCACGCTAGAGCCAAAAGGCAACAGGTTAAGGAATCAACATCTAGGTGGTTGATTAACAAAGGAATGTGAGTCGCAGTATTACATTCTGCATCCCGAAAGACCTCGGCGGATAGTATTACCCTAAAGCTTCAAACCAATGGATATTCGGAACGTGGAAAACTCTTTGGCACTTCTTGGTCTAGGTCGATAAACCAAGTAGGAAACTATCTATATGGTGCTAGAGAGAAGGATTGAGACTGAAGCAAAAGCCTAGCTGTAATGGCTACGGATATGCCCAAAGTCTCACGATGACTTGGAGATAAATACGTAACTAACAATGGATATGTCTAAAACGAGTTTAAAGACTACGGTGGAATGGAACGCCCTCAACTGGCGCAAGCTAGAAAGAGCAGCGTTTAAGTTGCAAAAACGAATTTATCGAGCCTCTCAACGTGGTGACTATAAAGTAGTTCAAAAGCTTCAGAAGACATTAATGCGCTCATGGTCAGCGCGCTGTATAGCTGTACGAAAAGTAACTCAGGACAATAAAGGCAAGAATACGGCGGGCGTGGATAAAGTCAAATCGCTGAATCCCTCCCAAAGATTAAAAGCTGCCCAAAACCTGAAAATCGATCGCAAAGCTAACGCCTTGAGAAGAGTTTGGATACCCAAACCTGGAAGGGAAGAAAAAAGACCACTGGGAATACCAACCATCAGGGACAGAACCAGACAGGCACTAGCTAAGATGGCTCTCGAATCCGAATGGGAAGCCAAATTTGAAGAAACAAGTTATGGCTTTAGACCTGGAAGGTCAGCACATGATGCAATAGAACATATATTCATCGCCATAGGGCAAAAGAAGAAATATGTTCTTGATGCGGATATAGCCAAATGCTTTGACAAAATAAATCATGTCGAATTAGTGAGGAAGATTAACACCTTCCCTAAAATGAGGAGACAAATCAAAGCATGGCTAAAAGCTGGAATACTAGAAGGGGACACATTATTTCCAACTAAAGAAGGAACACCATATGCGAAGCGGTATCCTTTAGGACTATCGCGATTTAAGGGTGCTAGACCTACTAAATAAGAAATTGATTTGTGAGAAATTTTTCCCAATTCGGGCAAAGAGGAAATCAGGGTAATAGCTACTATTTCTCCAACTCCAGGGACACTGGTTAGTAGTTTCTTTTTTTGTTTCCAGCGTTCACATTTTGCGATCTCTGATTTGATTTGCGACTCAATTTCTTTAAGTTGTTGCTCTAGCCACTCAATATGTTCGTCGATACTGGATTGAACAGAATTAGTTTTTCCTCTACGACGATTTTTCTCGGCAGTAATCATGTTACTAATTTGGCGACGATGTTGTACCAAGTCTTGTAATTGACTAGATGAATTATCTTTAATTTCTCGGACTTGGGGACGAATCGCATCTGCGAAGTGAGCTAAAATTTTGGCGTCGATTGCATCAGTTTTGGCAAGCTGTCCCGTTGCTTTCGCAAAGTCTCTTACTTGACGGGGATTAATGATTGCTACTGCAAACTCTGCTTGAGTTAGTTCAATAGCTGCATTTAATTCCATACCCCCTGTAGCTTCGAGCACAATCAACTCTGGCTTAATTTCTTTGAGTGTTTGAATTAACTCGGCAATCCCAAACTCATTATTAGTGAGTTGGAATAACTTTCCACTTGGACGGATGTAAATATCTAAATATTTTTGACAAACATCGATTCCCACCCATTGTTTTTCCATGGTTCTTACTTAAGATTTTTGGGCTTTTTCCTCTAACTTCTGACTCTTCCTTGCTAAAATTCGGGTTTAATTTACCCTAGCGATTGTTTGAGTTCACATGAGGAGAAAGAATGAGTAGTGACCAAGCTTTAGGCCGGTTTTGAAAAACCGAGGATACCACGGTCTACTACTTTCTCTCAACTATCAGGATTTAAAATCCTAATTCCAAGATACAAGGATACCGCTCTGCATATGGTCGTTTGGGAAAACTCGTTTTAATATTTTGGTCTTGGGCATAGTTCACAACGGAGTAGCATTTCCCGTGGTCTGGGATTCTCTCAATAAGAAAGGAAATTCCCACAGTACAGAGCGCATGGATTTAATTGACCGTTTTAATAAAATTTTTCCCGAAGCAAAAATTCGCTATCTGACTGGCGACCGTGAGTTTGTTGGAAAAGAATGGCTCACTTATCTTCTACTTGAGCCGAGCATACCTTTTTGTTTGCGAATGAGAGAAAGTGACACTACTGATAATGGACGTCGACAACTTAGAGCTTCGATTGTTTTTGCTTCTCTTAAACCAGGACAAACGAGAACTTTGTCTGGCAAAAAACTTGTTTGGGGTCGTTTAGTTTATGTTTCTGCCCTGCGTCTTCAGGATGGTAAGCTCTTAATCTTAATTACTCCTGAACCTTGCCCTACCGCAATTTCAGATTATGGAAAGCGCTGGGGTATTGAAACCTTGTTTGGTATGTTCAAAACGAGAGGTTTTTGTTTGGAGTCAACTCATTTCCACGATTTTGAAAGGTTGAATAAACTTTTTGCTTTGATGACCTTAGCCTTATGTTGGGCTATTAAAACTGGTGAGTGGTTACATCAGCTTAATCCGATTAAATTCAAAAAACATGGTCGTTTAGCTAAAAGTGTTTTTCGCTATGGTCTTGATCATTTGCGTTCTATTTTGACTGATTTAGACCTCAATTATCACGAATTTCTTGCCTCTCTACAAAAGTTGTAAAAGTAGAGCGGAAGAGGGTTTTATGAAAAGTAATCACACTTAAATCATGAGAACCCTATGGATAATGTTATCTCTCTGCGTGAAACCCTAAAACCCCATCTAGAATGGCATGGAGCAAGATTAAGTTT
>CALLPS010000387.1 GCA_938015355.1 uncultured Pleurocapsa sp. | reverse complement strand
GCAGACATCATTAAAAACAACTCCCCCGCCATAAAGCCCTGTGGTCGCCAAAATCAACCAACTAAGAGTAGGTAAGCTGAAATTATTTCCTGTCATCGCCCCCGCAGCAGCATAACCCAAGAGGATATCAGCCCAGGCAGTAGTAATATTAGCAGGACGCATGAGTTGTAAATAAGCATTTAAATAAGCCCAAATAGATTGAGACTTATCATTATTGATTGTTGTCGTAGACATGAAGGAGTAAGAAGTAAGGAGTAATGAGTAAAAAGTAAGAAGTAAAGAGTAAGAAGTAAGGAGTAAGAAGTAAGGAGTAAAAAGTAAGAAGTAAAAAGTAAGAAGTAAAAAGTAAGAAGTAAGAAGTAAGGAGTAAGGAGTAAGGAGTTTTCTACTTTAGATCTGTTATTTCTTTGAATTCTAGGTTTTTAAACAATTACGACAGATTTTTCTGATTCAACCAAGGGCTTTTGTCCCCTAAGTACGGAATTGCCACTATATAGTTCACGTTGATCGATAGGATTAGCATCTAGCCAGTCGCTTTCTTTGATTTGACCACTTTGACCATAAGCAGTCAGGGCATTTTGATAGCAAACCGCTTTAATATGAGCTTCAGGGATACCTCGTAGTGCCATTAATTGAGCCGTTTTCGGGACAGCCAAAGGATCGCTAACGCCCCAGTCGGCGCTACTATCAACGATAATGCGATCGCAACCATAAGTCCGAACTACTTCGACCATTCTTTCGTTACCCATTTTCGTGTTGGGATAAATGGTAAATCCTGCCCAAAATCCCCGATCTAAGACTTCCTTTGCGGTTTCTTCATTGTTGTGATCGACAATTACTTGATCAGGTTGTAAACCGTGTTCTAAACACACATCCATGCTGCGAGAGGTACCTGATTTCTTATCCCGATGAGGAGTATGAATCATTACAGGCAAGTCTAATTCTTTTGCTAATTCTAATTGGAGACGAAAATACTTATCCTCAGCAGGGGTCATATCGTCATAACCAATTTCGCCGATAGCCACAACTCCTTCTTTGCAAGCATATAAAGGCAAGATCTCCATTACCGCCTCGGCAACAGCTTCGTTATTGGCTTCCTTGGAATTTAAACCAATGGTGCAATAATGTTTAATGCCAAACTGACTGGCGCGAAATCTTTCCCAACCGACCAAAGAACTGAGATAATCTTTATAGGTATCAGCACTAGTGCGAGGTTGTCCTAACCAGAATGCAGGTTCAATTACTGCCACGATTCCTGCCTTAGCCATCGCCTGATAGTCATCAGTAGTTCTCGCAGTCATGTGAATATGAGGATCGATTAGCATCATTTTGTTATTTTGTATAAGTATGATTTTAAAATATAGTCAACTGAAACTATCCCCTCACTACTCCCTATTCTCAGAATAGGTATGATGACTTGACTATCTCTTTTATTAACCTCTAATGTCTCTAACCCTATAGAAAAAATACTAGCGTTTTCCATTAATCTTCTCCCTGTTAGAGCTATATTGCTGATAGATTTAATTAATCTAATGAGTAGGTGGGTCAAATTAATTAGAAGATGGTTTGGGTAGGGGAGTGGGGAAGTAGGGAAATAGGAAAGTTAGGGAATACGAGACAGGCAACTAATCAACATCAAAATTAAGATCTTAATTTTGGTTTTATATTTAATTACGCCTACCTACTTAAATACTATTAATATTATTTTTAGTGGCTTTACGAAATAGTAAAATCACTTGTTTTACTAATAAAGTTTTATTTATTGCCCGTAATTTTACGGCTCACAATTTCAATCATATTTATTGTTGTTTTGGTTAAGCAAGAATAATTTTAGAATCAATACATTCTGCAAATACATTGTTATTATTACCATTTACATCATTATTAAATCTTCTTTTGCTGAGAAAAACTGCTGCAATAGTAAAAAAATAGCTGTCATTAACATTTATCAATACAGAGATAAATCTTGATACTAAACATCTAGTTATAAATATTTTTACTGAATAAGAAAGCAAGATACTTGATTATGAGCAAAATTACAGTAATTATATACTAATTAAAATTTTTATAATATCTTTAACAATAACTTATCGTTCCTAAAAGTAGATTTACATTCAGGACATTGCATTGAATTTGACTCTGGCTGATTGTTTAATTAGCGATCGCACTATCTAAAAATCATACCTTAATTTACCAACACCACTGTTAATTAACCCTTTAGGAAATTCGTCATCTAGTAAGGGCGATCGCTGTTGGTGGAGTTAGAGCTTAACCGATAAATCTGTTCAAAACTCGAGAAGATTGCTGAACATTAGACCAAAAATAGTTAAGCTTGTAAGAACTAAACAGAGTATGCCAGCAACACCAGCCAAGGGTTGTTGATTGATTCCCGTAAACCAGTGGCTTTGATGTTTATAGGTCACTAGCTCTGCTGAGTCAATACAGGTTAAACCCCAAATCCATCCTGTATGTAGTCCGATCGCCAAGTAAAGACTTTGATCTCCCACAATTCTGGCTGCCACTAGCACTATTCCCATGATCCACAAACCTGGAATTTGCGGCATAGTTTGACTTCTTTCCCAAATCAAATGCAAGAAAGCGAAAATCAAACTTGATGCTAGAGCAGCTATCCATAGAGAATTATCGACTAGCAACGTGCTTAAAACGTAGCCACGAAATACTAACTCTTCGATGAGGCTAATTAATAAGCTGAGGCAGAATATGGGTATGGTTAGGGGAATTATCTGCTTGAGGTTTTGCCATTGCCAATTAACTAAATTGAAAATAGATTCTACACTAAAAACAATAATTAAACTGCCAAGACTAAGAATTAATCCCCATAACAGATACCATAGAATATGCGATATTGGGTATAAGCCAAGTTCTACCCAAGACAACGACTCTATATTGATTTTCCACTTAACTATTCCAGGAACAATAATATAGAGAGATGCCAGTAAAATTAACTTTTGTTTGGGAATCAAAGGTTCCCTTGGTTGCCAGTCGATAAATCGCAATACCAGCAGGGCAATCGGCAACCAGACAGCAGCCCATACTCCCAAAAAAGTAAATACCTTGAACCACGATGTACTCAGCATATCGTCTATCGGAGGTAATAACCCATGCCCCTGATCTAAAAAAGTCGAGAGTCGAGTTATAACCAAAAAACCGTGACTCAACAATTAGTTGTCCAAGGCCCCATTTTCTTCCCCATCAATTTGTTTGAGATGAATATGTTTGTATCCTAATTTGATTTCAAACTTATCACCTTCTTTCAAACCCATAGCTTGAGTGTAGGTAGAACCAATCACAATTTGTCCATTTTTATGAACGCTTACTCGATAAGTAGGTTCTCTCCCACGACCATCTTTTGCTCCTTCTGGATCTAACGGAACACCCTTTGCTGCCAGTACTGCATCATAAAAATCAGTTAAATTGACACGAGTTTGATTGTCTTTAGTAATCGTAAAATATCCGCATTTTTTAGCGGTTTCACGTCTAGGCAAATGAGACAGTTCTTTGACTTTTTGTAGTAACGCTTTCCCTGTCAATGGTGCTGTAGCAGCTTCACTCATAATTGATTTTAATTTGAATCTAACTTGTTTATGTCTAATCAAACATAATATTATTTGATCTTAATTGACATTATAAAAAATATACCGTTTATTCACACTGTTGTCACAGTTTTTTATAATAATTAGGTTTTTTTTAATAATATTACTAGATTTTATTTTAGATCATTTAGTCTAAGGTGACAAATTACCGATTTTATGGGTGATTATTTTATTGCTTCACTCTTATTAGAATTTTGGGTTACGAGTTCTATAAAATGACAATTAAATGGGAATATATCAGAAAAATCTTGACTTTGACCATTTTAAAATGTTATAGCAGCAACTCCTAAAAATTCAATTGTTTTTCCATAATTCCATTAGACTAATAAATATCAGTGTTAGCCTTCTATCTTAGAATTAGCTGAGTTTTTAATAATTGATAACACGCCCTAATATCAGTCTCAGCTATGTGCAAATCTTGCAGAAAGTATAATTACATATCCAATTTTTAAGCTTGAACATGTTTAGCCAGCAGTTTGCAGTAGGTCAGAGATCCAGCGAGAAAAAAATTATCTTAGTTATGGGTCCAACTAGCTCGGGAAAAAGTGAATTTGCCGAAACTCTAGCAGTTAAAAGCGATCAAGCAGTAGTTTATATTGCGACTGCAAAAGTAGATGAAAACGATCGCGAATGGCAAGCCAGAATTATTAAACATCAGCAAAGACGACCAGCAAACTGGCGGACTGTAACCGCAGCGCTCAATTTATCATCTTATTTAGACCAGGGTATTGTTGGAGAGTGTTTCTTAATCGATTCTTTGGGAACATGGGTGGCAAACTTCCTCGATTTGGAATCAGAACTATGGCAACAAAAAAGCGATCGCTTTCTAGAAAGTCTTAAAAGTACGAAGGCAGAAGTTATTTTAGTGGGAGAAGAGACGGGGTGGGGTGTCGTTCCTGCTTATCCGTTGGGAAGACTATTTCGAGATCGTCTGGGATATCTATCTCGCCAAGTGGGAAACCTAGCTGATATTACTTACTTGGTGACAGGGGGGCATGTGCTAAATCTCAGTTTACTCGGAGAACCTTTAAGCAAATATGAAATCTAGTTGATCATTCCCTAGTTTTATTGATTCTCCACTTATGATCGTAATTATAAATACAGGTTTTGGTTGTTAGTCTTGATGCTACTAGAGAATCATAGTAGAGAGACTAGGTAGATGATTAAAATAATATTTATTTTTTAGAGATATTTTTAGAGATATTTTCAGAGTAACTTTCATCCTTAACCTATAAGCATTCTGCAAAGAATAGGACAAAAACATGGCATCAGCAACAGAAGTTAGAAGCTATCTTGCTCATTGGTTTCAGCTCGGGAAAAAGCTAGTCTGGCAGAATGGAGAAGCCGAGCTATTACCTAAGAAAATTATTCAAGGCGATCGCTTTTCCCCTCAATTTGAAGAGTGTTGGCAAAAAATTATGAGTATCGGTGGTCGAGATTGTTATCTCGTAGGAGAGAAAGCTACTATCCAAGAATTACTTTCTCCTGCCTGGACAATAGACCAATGTGCTAGATGTGCCATGCCTGTGCCAATGGTGGAAGCAGGGATAATACCCTTAGACTGCGCTTGTAGCGATTTAGATAATTGGCCCAACTCAGAATTACCGACCCCTCGTTCCCCTGTCAATAGTCAAGGGCAACTCAACAATATTAGTCAGCGCCTCCAAGCAAAATAGATAAGATATAAAGTAATTTTCTAAAGAATTAGCTGGATCTAGAAGTTAAGAATAATTTGCTGCTTCTGGCTCCAGGATTCCCTCTTAAACTTGACATTCAAGACAATCGCTTTAGGACGCTTTTAGCGACGGGAGGTTCAAGAATCAAGCAAACTTAGTAATGATATCTGGCTTGTAAAAATTCGATAAAACGATCTGTCACACGGTAGACTAATCTGTGTTCTTGAGTAATTCTCCTCGACCAGATTCCGTTACCAATATGCTTAAGTGGCTCAGGTTTTCCCAATCCCCTAAACGGATCTAAGGTTGTTGATTCAATCAAATCCAAGATTTTATCAGCTTTTGATTTATCTTTTCTAAACCACCACTTAAGATCTTCGCGAAAAGTCTTGTTGAAGATAATTTTTCTATTCTTGACATTCATTTATCAACTGCTCTAAATCATCATCGGGCAATTGATTATCTGGTTGACTATCCCTTGCCATTGATTCTGACAAAGCAGCAAACAGTCGCCGTGCGTTTTCAGGAGAACGTAATAAATGAAGGCTTTCAACCAGCGAAGTTAACTCCTCAGCAGGCAAAATAGCAATATCTTTATGCCCTCGCCTAGTAATAACTGCGATCGAGTTTTCCTCTTCAACACGAGTTAAGAGGGATGCTAAATTTTTACGGGCATCTGTATAGGAAGTAGAAATCGGATACATGAGAATTTACTGTACAGTCTTTATGTACATTTTATCAGTGCCAGATAATCTTGCCAAACGAGCCAATATCATAAAGCTCTTTAATCTGTTCTAGTCCTTGATCGATAGCCTCTTCCAAATCAGGCTGTACCATTCCTTTACAAAACACTTTGTTTGACTGAGATACTAGATTACTGCCGCGATAAATCAAGATTTGAATAATTAATGCTCTTTGGTTTTTGCCTCTTGCTCTAATACTGTATTCTTAGATACTTCGACAATGGCGATCGCTATATCGTTAGCGAACTTTTTCTCATTTTAGTTAATCTATTTCTAATTTCTGTTTCAGAATAACTGCGGAACTTAAATAGATACTGTAAGTCAAAGATTGATATCGAGCCTTAAGTAGTTAACTAAACCAACAGCGGAATAAA
>CALLPS010000386.1 GCA_938015355.1 uncultured Pleurocapsa sp. | reverse complement strand
TATTCTTTAGTTTGTTGATTTATTGATTATGATTTTTTACTATAAATAGAATACAAAGGAATGGCAAGAAAAAATAAATATTTCTGCTATTCAATTAACTTTAACTCAATTAAAGCGCAAATCAACACAATGGCTAATATTAATATAGAAAATATTTCCGACTTAGACTTAAATGGTCATAATTTATTTCAAGATTCCGAAAGCTTTATTACCGAGCTTAATGAAGAGGAAGAATGTATAGTTGGTGGATATGATTTTGGGGGGAAGTTTTGTGGAATAAGTGATAACTTTTGTGGGATAAGTGATAACTTTTGCGGTGTAACTGGTTGTCTCAACACAATAGGTCTTTGTGGAAATACAGCTACTTGCTTTAACACGATTGGTGGTTAATAGGGATGAATATTTTAAATTAAAGAGTAATTGAGATTATTTTTCTGTATTAATCTTTTTCTTGAGAAAATAAACAAAATAACAGGAAATAAAATAATGCCAAATATCAATATCGAAAATATTTCAGATCTAGATCTAAATGGTAATGACTTATTTGAAGATTCCGAAAGCTTTATTACTGAAATTACAGATGATAATGAACAATCTATAGTAGGTGGTTACTACTTCCGTTATTTTCGTATTAGGAATTATGGCGAATATTATAAAAATAATCGATTTTTTCTTCAAATAAATAATTGTGGAAACACTGTCACTTGTGCTAATACTCTTGGTGGTTATCTTAGGGAATAAGCTATTACTCAGTGTAATTTTTAGATATCTCGCCCTAAAGGACTAGCTTCGCGTCGCAAAGACGCAAAGACGCAAAGACGCAATCCTCAAGCTTAAGGCTTAGAGCTTTTGATCAAGTCACAACTCTAGATGGTGCTACCTAAAAGCGATTGACAAACAGCACAAAATGTTAAGTTGTCACCAATGCCCTTTACCCAAACATAAACTAGGCATACCTCATGGATAAGGAACTACAACAAGTCTTTCAAAGTTATCTAATTGGTCGAGTAAAGCCCCTATCTCAAAATAAAAATACTGATGTTATTTTAAACAAGAAAAAACAAACTATGATGATGGCTCATTTGCCATTAGAAAATCTCATTAGTATCAAGCAAGTCATGAATGCTGGTCAAGCTGGATTAGCAGCATTATTCCAGGGCAATATTATCGATGCAGAACAAGCATATATAACAGCAAATCAAGTTATCAAAACTAGTCAACTTAATGATGAAAGTTTTCTCGTTATCAAAGACAATTTTAATGCTGCCAAAGGTTATTTTGATTATCGGCAGAGAAATTATGAAAGTGCCAGAGTTAACTTACATCTCTCTTTAGAAGCATGTATGGCTTTAATCAATAAATATGGCTACGATTTTCTCGAAGGAAGACCAATTCATCTTGCCTGTAACTTAGTAAAAATTGAAGCATGTGCTGGAAATCATGAAAAAGCAATAAAAATTGCCTGCTATCTAATTTGTAAGATGAAAGGTAATTATAATAGTTCGGTTTGTCAAGATCTAAAATTACTTGAACCTGTTCAACATTTATCGTTTGCAGATCAAGACTTTTTATTTACTCAGGTATTTGAAGAAGTTGCCAAACTACTGGCTAACCTTAGTAATGAGGAATCTAATCAATTAGTTACTTTAGCTGCTAATTTCATTGAAGATAGCAATTTGTCACCAAATCAAAAAATTGGTCGAGAATATAGTTGGTTTCAGAATAAAAAGAAGTTAGTAAAAGGTAAAATTAGAGAATTTCTTGAAGTATCAAGTTATTTTCTAGCAGAAGGAAGACATACTTCTAAACTTTTATGGCATGCAACAGTTTTGGATGTTTTAAGAATCTGCCAAGATATAGACTCTGAAATATCAATTAAGTTACAAAAACAGATTATAGAAGATTTTTACAAATACAATTATTTACCCAATATTTTAAAAGCTTAAAACTAAAGTAGCTTAGATCTTGAGGAAGATAGAATATAGAATAAATAAAGCGATCGCAATTACTTAATTACTTAATATTATTATATTGCGATCGCAATTTTTTTAAGCAGATTGATTACTTACTTCAAGATGACTAACTACTTGAACTTGTTGAGCCTGTTGTTGGAGCCATTGAGAATATAAATCGAACATAATTTTATTACGCAAACGCTTATCTAATTCTGGTTTAATAATCTCTGCTACCAAAACTAGATATATCCCGTCAGCAGTAGTAATTGGTTTTAGAATTGTGGGACTAGTAACGGCAAAAACAGCCGCCGAAACCTCTGGTTTAAGATCAATACGGTTTACTTTGCCTCGATAGCCCCCTTTACGTCGTAATTCAGTATCTTTAATATATTGTTGTGTTGCTTCTTGAAAACTAATTTCATTTTCTTTAATCTCATAATAGACCTCGATCGCTTCATCTTCATCATCTAAAACAATTTCGTAGATAACTGCACCTATATAATCCAATTGATGTTCATAGAAATAAGGCTCTATTTTATCGGCAAATAAATGATTACTTAGTTTTTGCGATATTAAAGTACTGTAAACAATTTCCTCAAAATCATCGAGAGAAAGACCATACTTCTCCAACCAGACCCAGGTATCTTGAGCATCTTTAAGTTGACTCATTACTCTCATTTGATCCGACGCTTGTTGCAACTCTTCTTTGGTTACTTTAATCCCTGCTTCGGCAGCACTAGAAAGCACAATTTTGCGTTTAATAATTTCCTCAATCATCTCAGGAATCTTGCAAGACAATTGAACTTCGTGTAATATATCTTCCTTAGTAATAGTGATTGTCTGGGACATTTTTTTCTCCTGTGTTTAAGTTAGACTGGTTACATCGCACTTCAAAGTTCCAAACCTCCCTGTTGTAATTGTTTAAAGGGATCAAGAATAAAATCCGCAATGCGACGTTGACGGACAATTACCTCCGCCGTTACCGTATCTCCAGGGCGCAGAGGAATACATTGATCACCTTTAGGCAGACAGTCGCGCTCCAGTTCAATTTCTAGGTTGTAGTTAGCCACCTCACCTTGTTCAGTTTCGGTTATTTTAGAAGTAGGAGAGATTGCAGTTAACTTTCCTGGGACAACTCCATAATCCTGAAACGGATAAGCATCAAACTTGAGCTTGACCGACATTCCCGTCACCAAGGAACCACTTTCTCCTGTCGCCATTTGGGCGGTAACTACCAAAGGAGAATCTTCAGGGGCAATTTCCGCTACCGTATCCCCTGGTTGTAATACCTCTCCCGACTTTTGAATTGGTAGATCGAAAACCGTCCCCCTAACAGGTGCTTTCAGGACATGCTGGTTTAACTCATACTGGGTAGAGGCAATTTGACTTACACTTTGGGCAACTTCTGTGGTGAGAGTAGCAATTTCCGTCTCAGTATTTTTAAGTTGTTCTTGACTCTTCAAGATGGCTAACTTGCCCGTATGATTTAAAGTGCCCTCGCCTTTTTGTTGTTCTTGTAGTCTTAATTGCGCTTCTTCAATATCAGATTCTGCCTGACGAACTACTTGAGCATAATTATTTCGTTGTTCGGTTAAACGAAGTTGTGCCTGTTGAACTTCTGATTGTGCCTGATCAAAAGCTTGTTGTCTTTCGACAATTGCATTCTCTTGTTCGACAACTTGAACTTCGGCAATAACTCCTTCTCTCCAAGCTTGACGATAGCGTTCAATTTCCTTTTCGGCTTTAGCTAAAACTTTTTGTGCCGAATTTAAAGCAGTCTGACTATAGACCACATCTTGTTGAGCCTGATTAACTTGAGCTAACTTTTCCTGTTGTTGTGAGTCAGAGGATGTTTGATAAAATCGCAGCTGTTGTTTCGCCTGGTCTACCTGAGCCTGTTTTTCGAGCTTTTGAGCCTGGATTTCTTGTTCTTGAGTATTAACCATCAGTAATAGCTGTTTTCTAAGCAATTCCAACTGATTAAGTCGATTCTCTTGACCTAATAATTGAGTTTGTAGCTGCTGAAGTTTGGCACTAACTATGTCAGATTCCAGTTCGAGTAAACTCTGTCCAGCTTCCACAACATCCCCTGTTTCAACCTTAATTGCCGCGACAGTACCTGCTACAGGGGTATCCATCAAAAAAGTCTGACCACTAGGCTCTAATCTCCCCCTAGCTGTGCCCGTTTCATCAACTTGAGCTAACATTGTCCAAGGTAGAGCGATCGCCGTAAATACTGCCATTAAATACAATAATCCTCTCGTCCACACTTGAGGTAAACTGTCGATTAGTTCTTTGGTTTGAGATGACCAATCATCAGACGGTACTGGACTAGAACTTGTGAGGACAATTTGGGAGCTATCTAGAGTAGATGATTGACCCGTATTTAGTTTCTCTAATAGCCCAGGAGAAAACTGGCAGTAACCTTTATGGATAAATCGAATACTGCTAGCTAATTCTTTTCTGGGAGTGCTTTTAAGTAAATAACCCTTTGCTCCTGCACCAATAACTTGATCAACATATTGTTGGTCTTCATGGCAGCTAAGAACAATCACCTTCGTATCATTGAACTTTTTAACGATCTCTCTAGTCGCTTTTAATCCGTCTATCTGGGGCATTTCAATATCCATCAAGACAATATCGGGATTTAAAATCTTTATTTGTGACAAAGCAGTCAGAGCATTATCAACACTCCCCACGATCTCAAAGTCTGGCTGGAGTGATAAACAGTTGCGGAGTATTTCTCTAATTGAATTACTATCATCAACCAGCAAAATTCTAATCTTTAACCCGACAATTTCCTTGCCTACGGGCAAAATAGCCATATCCTTGGAGTCCGCTGTAACTTTTGCATTAACCATCTCAATTCATTTGTTATTTGTTATTTGGTCATTAGCAGAAAAAGCAAGCCCCCTCTGCCACTGAATTACTCCACAACGGCCAACTGTTGCTGATTAAGATAAAAATAGTGACCTTGTTTTGCCATTAATGCTTGGTGAGTACCACTTTCCACGATGATTCCTCGATCTAGTACCAAAATTAAATCCGCATTACGGACAGTGGAAAGACGATGGGCAATAACTAAAGTCGTGCGGTTGTGGAGAATTTGATTGAGGTTATTTTGGATAATTCTTTCTGATTCAGCATCCAGACTACTAGTAGCTTCATCGAGAATTAGTAAGGGAGGGTTGCCCAGTAGGGCACGGGCGATCGCTAAACGCTGTCTTTGTCCCCCAGAAAGCAGCCCTCCTCCTTCCCCAATTTGAGTTTCGTAAGCCAGAGGAAACTCTTTAATAAACTCATGTGCCCCTGCCTGTTGAGCTGCTGCTATAATCGATTCCAAGTCTGCATGGGGTTGAGAAATACTAATGTTTTCCCGAATCGTCCCCCCAAACAAAAAAGTATCTTGATCGACAACTCCCACTTGGGATCTCAGGGAGCGCAAGGAAATATTTTCCAAATCGTAACCATCAATATAAATCTTCCCTGCGGTGGGGAGATAAAGACCCAAAAGTAATTTAGAAATCGTCGTTTTACCCGAACCGCTACGCCCCACGAGTGCCACTGTCTGTCCTGGCTGCACTGTAAAAGAGAGATTTTCCAAAGCATTGCGATCGCTTTCGGGATGATAGCGAAACGTCACCTGAGCAAACTCAATCTCACCGCGAATTGGTGGCAGGGATAGACAATTAGCACCTTGTAAATCTTCTTCTAAATCGGTATCAATCACATCGTTAATTCTTTCAATGGCAATGATTACTTCCTGCAAGTCACTCCAGAGAACAATTAACCGCTGAAAAGGACTGATAACATTACCCAACAGCATATTAAACGCCACCAACTGTCCGATTGTTAGTTCATTTCTAATCACTAACGATGCCCCAAACCAAAGTAAAGCAGTACGAGCAGTAGTTTCTATAGTTGCGCTAAATACCTGTAATCTGTTGCCAATTACTTGTCCTGAAAAGTTCTTTTGAATTGCCTTGCCAAAAAAGTCTTCCCAATTCCACTGTACAGAATGTTCTACCGCCATTGATTTAACCGTACTAATCCCTGTCAAAGACTGAATTAAATAGCCTGTTTCTTCCGCATGGGCGGCAAAAATCTCACGGGAAATCCGTTTTAAAAATGGTGTGGCAACTAATGCCAAAATCACAAACGGCGGTACAATCACTAAAATTAACAGTGCCATCTTCCAGCTATACCAAAACATTAGTCCCAGATAAACAAACACTGTCAGTAAGTCGAGGACAATTGATAAAGCTTCCCCTGTCAAAAATCTTTGAATCTTACGGTTTTCCTGAACACGGGCAATAATATCTCCGACAAAACGGGACTCAAAAAAGCCTAAAGGTAAGCGAAAAGTATGGTTAATAAAACCGACAATCAGAGATAAATCAACTCGGTTAGCCGTATGATCCAAAAGATACTGTCGTAGCCCAGTCATAGCAACTTGAAACCACCCAAAAATCAGTAATCCCAAACCCACCGCCGTTAAAGTTAAGTTACTTTGCTGCACAACTACTCTGTCTAAAATCAACTGAGTAAATAAGGGGGTAACTAAGCCAAAAACTTGAATTAAAACAGAGGCGATAAATACCTCAAACAGAACTATACTGTGGGGTTTTACCAGCTCAAAAAACTGCCAAAAAGGAGTGCTGACTTCAGGAGCATCTTTTAATAATGCCGTTGGTTGGAGTAACAATGTATAGTTAGTCCAATCCTGTTTGAATTGATCATGGGAGAGGCTAAGCTGTCCCAAGGCGGGATCACAGACAATCACCCGATCTTTGGTTATTTGATAGACAACAATATAATGTTTTCCTGACCAATGAACGATCGCGGGTAGATTGGCGATCGCTAATTTATCCAAACTGGCTTTAACAGGACGACTAGTAAAACCAATACTTTCCGCCGCTGATGCCAATCCTTTCAAAGATGAGCCGTTGCGATCGACGTTGGCAATATCTCTAAGGCGACTGACGCTAAATTTTTTCCCCCAGTAACGACCAATCATTACCAAACAAGCTGCACCACAATCTGAGGCACTTTGTTGAGCGCAGAAAGGATAACGACGACTAACTTTTTGCCAAAAATGACCAATTTTTAGGCTTGGATCAGGAAAATAAGCTTTATTTACTTTCCTCCCTGCTTTTTGTTCGTTATTCGCTACAATACTTACTGCTTTAGCTTCCGAATTAGTTAAAACTAAATTCTGTTGAGAATTAGCAAATAAAGAATCATTCTTTTGCGCTTGTTGCCTTAGATGCTCTTGAATTTCAGGATATTTTCTAACTAGGGTTAACAGTAACTCGGGTGGTAAATAACATAATTCTAAATTGCGAGCAGCTCTTGCAGAATAGGGCTTAAAATTAGCGTCAGGAAAGAAAGTCGCTTCGCCAAAAGATTCTCCAATTATTAAGTTAGTAATTAACTCATTAGCACTATCAATTAATCGAACTTTTCCCTGGACAACAATATAAACCCCTGCTTCTGCTCCCTCCGTCTGCCAAAACTTACCAACTTTTGGTTTGATTATTTGTAGTTGTTGCAGACAGCTAGAAAATTCTGATTCAGAAAAGTTATATCCTAAAACATGACTCATCTGTTGACGAGAAATTTTCGACAGATTGTGAACCATTGTTTCAACTACTTTTGAGGGGACTAAAGTTCCATATTTCTGAAGCTTCAAGAATTGAAACTGAGTCTAAATCACTAATTTGAATACATTCACTAGATAAGGAGCTCTCTGTTTTTGAATTAAGTTTTGGTCGAGTTGACAACCCCATCTGTTTTAATAATCGGTTTAAGTGTTGAGGACTTACCTTGACCCCCAATTCTCCATGGAGATGCTGGCTAAGTTTTTGAGCAGTCCAACGTGTAAAAGGATATTGATAGTCTTTATCGGGGATCTTAACTTCCTGAGGATTTTTAGTTAATAACTGCTTTAAACGCTTAAGATATTCTTCATTTACTAAACTGGGACGACCAATCGGATTAGACTTCCAATGATGTGCCTGATTATTCCGTGCCATTGTCATCCAATGTCTCGCAGTAGCTTGACAACAGCCTAATTCTTGGCAGATTTCACTTTGAGTTTTCCCCTCATCCGCTAACAACATTATTTGGATACGTTGATGTTGTTTATCAGTCAGATCAGAGTGTAAATTTACACAGAGTAATTTGCGCTGAAATGTTGTTAAATATTTACCAACAGCTTGACAATCTTGGCTTTGAGCAGTTTTATTTTGTTGTGGTGACATCATCCAACTAAGAGATATTTCAATGTATTAAAGAAATTTGCTTCTAAGTATTTTTTCGTATAATTGATTTAAATTTACGACTACTAGCAACAGAAATCACCTAATTATTATTAGCAGTAGATTAGGTATTTAATTAGGTAATTTTATTTGATAACAGTGAGTTTCAATTAGGCGAGGAGAAGTGTTATTCCCTTAAGTGAGCGCCAAAGTCAGTTGTGGTAGATTAGACTTTAATTATGGAAATCTCTTGTCATCATTTTGCCTTAATGAATGGTTTGGAGCAGATCTGCTGTTCTACGGCAGAATTGTGTCACTGCCCTTTGTATACTACAAGGGTATAACGTCAAGTAGGGGCAAGACAATCTCTGGAACATTTAGTATATTTTTAAGCGTATGGTAATTACAAAAAAAGGATTGGTGCTAGTGACAACTGCCGTAGCTCTATCGACAGTGGCAGTTAGCGGGGCTGGAATTCATTTATCTCAGAGTCAAGCTTTGATTCAAAGTGGTCCCAAAGAGACAATTGATGAAGTTTGGCAGATTATCAATCATCAATACGTTGATACCACCTTTAACAACACAGACTGGCTCAAAGTTCGGGAGGAGTATGTCAAAGATGCTACCTACGGAGATAGAGAAGACGCTTACGAAGCAATCCGAGACATGTTAGGTAAGCTCGAAGACCCTTATACGCGTTTTATGAATCCAGAAGAGTTCCAGAATATGCGAATTGATACTTCTGGAGAATTGACAGGAGTGGGTATCCAAATTGCCAAAGACGAAGAGACTGACAGACTGATAGTTATTTCGCCCATTGAGGATACTCCTGCTTTTGAGGCGGGAATTTTAGCTCAAGATATAATTGTCAAAATTGACGGCAAAGATACTATCGGGATGGATGTAAATGATGCTGTTCAATTAATTAGAGGAGAGCGGGGTAGCGAAGTTACCCTGACAATCGATCGCAAAGGTGAGCAAAGCGACTATGCCATAGTTCGAGAAAGGATTGAAATTCATCCTGTAAGAGCCAGTATCAAAGATACTGATTTGGGCAAGGTTGGGTATATTCGACTAACTACTTTTAATGACCTCGCGGCTAAAGATATGCAACGGGCGATTAAGCAGCAAGAACAGGAACAAGTCGTTGGTTATGTTTTAGATTTACGTTCTAATCCAGGGGGTTTACTCTATTCCAGTATTAATATTGCTCGGATGTGGATTAATGAAGGTACAATTGTCTCTACAGTTGATCGTAAAGGAATTAGCGATCGCGAATCAGCTAAAAATAAAGCTTTAACGGATAAACCCCTAGTAGTTCTGGTTAACGAAGGGTCAGCCAGCGCTAGCGAGATTTTATCAGGAGCCTTACAAGATAATAAACGAGCAACTCTTTTAGGAACTAAAACTTTTGGAAAAGGATTAGTACAATCGGTTCGCCCTTTAGGTGATGGTTCGGGACTAGCAGTTACTATTGCTAAGTATCTAACTCCCAGTGGTCGAGATATCAATAAAGAGGGTATTCCCCCTGATGTCTTGGTGGAATTGAGTGAGGAACAGCTAGAAGAACTTTATGGAGGAGATCGCTCTAAGATAGGTACGATCGAAGACCCTCAATTTTCTAGAGCTTTGGATATTTTGGATGAGAATATTCAGGCACAACAACGGGCTGAACCCCAAGCCGCTAAATAAGTGGATAGGTCAAATTAATTAGAAACATAGTTCCCCCGATTACTGGGGTTTACACTTCCCAGCCCTAATTAAACCAATTTTTTTGGAGATCGCTTCTTCCTCGCTACTATATGAACCCCATTGTTTCTGCTCTGGGGTTTTTGTCTGTTTATTGCCAAAATGGACAACCTGGCAAGTTCCATCTTCCTGCATTACTACATACCAAAATTGTTCTGCATTATTCATAACTAAACAAAAAAAATAAGGGGCAATTAGAAGCCCCTTTTATCTTGATTAAACTAGAAAAACTATTCTGAGTCGCTGCTACCAGGATTACGGGAAGGATCGCTAGAGAGAAAACCAAAGATAAATAGTCCGATAAAGAAAAATACAGTGATATAAACCACAATTTTGAGAGTAGCCATGTTAAGTTGCTCCTGATAAATTTAAATTGAGGGAAAAAATATTAATTTGATGGTTCTGTTCCAAAATTCAACCCAGCAACAGAAGACGTTATTGGTCTTAGTTCACGTTGCTTAATCGCAAGACGTAAACAAATTGAAATTTATTGAAACAAATGTTACACAATTATTAAATCATACCCGAATAGACTACCATATTTTGATTTCTCTAGGGATTACTTCTTAGCTCTACTAGGGTCAATTAAAAATTACAGTGATTCGGTTTTCGGCTATAAGTCCTAAAGGATTAGCTCCGCGTCCTGTAAGCTATAAGCTATAAGCTTTTTAATAGAAGAAATACATTACATGGCAGATCAATCATCTAACCTATTACGAACTCCCTTATATCAACTTGCTAAGGAGCAGAAAGCACGATTTACAGGTTTCTCAGGCTGGGAAATGCCTGTCCAGTTTTCAGGATTAAAATTAGAACATCAGGCAGTACGTAGTGAGGCGGGAATGTTTGATATTTCTCACATGGGTAAGTTTACTTTTGTGGGAGATAAATTAATCGATACTTGGCAAACTTTAGTCCCTTCTGATTTAAGTCGTCTGCAACCTGGGCAAGCAATGTATACGGTGTTGCTTAATCCTCAAGGAGGAATTATTGACGATATTATTTTTTACTATCAAGGGGACAGGGGAACAAAACAAACAGCGACGGTAATTGTCAACGCAGGAACTACCGATAAAGATAAAGACTGGATTTTAAAGCATTTGTCAGATAGTTCCATCGAAATGTCAGATCTGTCTCAGGAGCAAGGCTTAATTGCTCTCCAAGGACCAAAAGCTGCCGAGATATTACAGACTTTGGTTGCTGAAGATATTAGTCCGATGACGGCGTTTACTCATCAAACTGTGACCATTGATGGCTCCGAAGCATTTATTGCCCGCACAGGTTATACGGGAGAAGATGGCTTTGAAATTATGCTTGATCCAATTGCCGCCCAACAACTATGGCAGTCTCTTCTACAAGCTGGAGTAACTCCTTGTGGTCTAGGTGCTAGAGATACCCTCCGTCTAGAAGCGGCAATGAGTTTATATGGACAAGAAATTGACGATACTATCTCTCCCTTGGAAGCTGGATTAGGCTGGGTAGTACATCTCAAAGACAAAGGCGACTTTATTGGACGTTCGGTATTAGAAAAACAAAAGGAGGCGGGGATAAAACGGCGTTTAGTGGGGTTAGAAATGTCAGGACGACATATTGCTCGTCATGGTTATCCTGTAATCTCTGATGGGGAAACAGTCGGGGAAGTGACCAGTGGTACTTCAGCACCAACAGTAGGAAAAGCGATCGCCCTGGCATATGTTCCTAAACCCCTAAGTAAAGTCGGACAGGCTTTAGAAGTAGAAATTCGCGGGAAAACCTATCCTGCTACGGTGGTTAAAAAACCCTTCTATAAATCGCCTCATCGTTAAATAGGAGACTGGGGGACTGGGGGACTGGGGGACTGGGGGACGCAGCTACTCATTACTCAACCCAATTCTGTTCAATTGGATAAGATTGTAAATCAAGAAGTATAATTGTTGACTCTCTATTGTCAATTTACTCAACCCAATCCTTCTTCCTAGCTACTGCTTTTGACCACATCGCAAAATTATCTTGTGCTTGGGTTTGTCCTGCTCCTGGTTCAAATACATGGTCTACTTAGCGATCGCCTTTTCGAGCTTTCCCTTGTGTTGCCAAATATCTACTATTTCTTTTCTTTGATAGGCGATCGCCCTGGCATATGCCTCTAAACCTCTAACTTTTAGAAGTAGAAATTCTTGCTAAAACCTATCCTACTACAGTGGTCAAAAAACCTTTTTATCGCTTACCTCATCATTACTCCTTACTCATTACTCATTACTCATTACTCATTACTCAACCCAATCCTTCGCCCTAGCTACTGCTTTTGACCACATCGCAAAGTTATCTTGTGCTTGGGTTTGTCCTGCTCCTGGTTCAAATACACGGTCTACTTGGCGATCGCTAATTAATTTCTGATAATCATCCCAAAAGCCAATGGCTAATCCTGCACCAAAAGCTGCTCCCTGGGCTGTGGCATCCAGCACTTGAGGGCGTTCTAAGGGGACTCCCAAGGCATCTGCTTGGAATTGCATCAAAAAGTTATTTTGAGCCGCCCCTCCGTCGATTTTCAGTAGGGATACGGGATTAGCACTATCTTTATTGACCGCATTAACTACTTCTTTAACCTGATAGGCGATCGCTTCTAAAACAGAACGCACCATATGTTCTCGTTGTACACCGCCAGTAATGCCGAGAAAAGCCCCACGAGCCTTCATATCCCAGTGGGGCGCACCCAAACCACTGAGGGCTGGTACAAAATAAACTCCGTTGCTACTATCTACCTGATTACACAGAGACTCAGTTGAAGCAGCATTGTCAATTAGTTTCAGACCATCCCGTAGCCACTGAATTGATGCTCCTGTGGTAAAAATTGCCCCTTCCAAAGCATAGTTAGTTTGCTCCTTGGTACTCCATGCCACTGTAGAAAGGAGTTTATTGTTGGATCTGGTAACTTTTGTCCCTGTTTGGGCTACCAAAAAACATCCTGTACCGTAAGTACATTTAAGTAATCCTGGTTGATCGCAACCGTGAGCAAATAAAGCCGCCTGTTGATCACCAAAGATAGCAGAAATGGGAATTTCTGAGCCTAGTATACTGCGATCGCTTTTACCAAATAGACCCATACTAGGTTTTATTTCGGGCATAATCTGGCGAGGAATGTTAAATAAGTCCAGTAAAGACTGTTCCCATGTTCCTGTATCCAAATTCATTAACATGGTGCGACTAGCATTACTTACATCCGTGGCATGAACCTGTTTACCCGTAAGATTCCATAATGCCCAGGTGTCGATCGTCCCTGCCATGACATTATCCCAATTAGTATCAGGTAGATTCTGTTTAACCCAGTCAATCAGCCAAGCTAGTTTGGTTGCGGAAAAATAAGCATCAAGGACTAAACCTGTTTTCTGTTCAATAACTTCTGCCTGACCCTCTGCTCTCAGGCGATCGCACATCTCCGCCGTACGTCGATCCTGCCAAACGATGGCATTATGTAAAGGTTTGCCTGTAGTCTTATCCCACAGTAAGCAAGTCTCTCTTTGCACAGTTAGACCAATAGCAGCAATTTCCTGGGATTCTACTCGATTATCAATCATAACCTGCTGTATACAGCCGCAAACATCCTGCCAAATTTCTACCGCATCATGTTCTAACCAACCTGGCTGGGGATAGTGTTGAGTTAATTCTTTATAGGCTTGACCGACAACATTCCCTTGTTGATTAAATAAAATAGCTCTATTTCCTGTTGTTCCGAGATCGAGAGAGAGAACATATTTACTGTCGGTCATAAAAAACACCAAAATTCTGCTTACTGTAGATCTACAGCAAAGTTTCGGCTTAAAGACTTTTTATTAGGTTTTTTTAGCAATCTTAACACCCCGTACCAATAGTAAAACTAGTGATCAAATCAAAATAATTTCTGCAAAAGTCTTTGTAATTCAGAATTACAGTATATTTTAGAGATAGTTCTTCAGAAACTAATTAATGACAGATAAAACAAGCCAAGTCGATGTCGATATGGATAAAACAAGTCGACTCCATAATGACGATCAACGTAAAATACTCTCTATTGCTTCTCATGCTTCAATTTTGTTTACGTCAAGCATAGTTGCCATCGCTATTCCTATTGCCATCATTATCTTATCTAAAGATGATGTGGTTGTAAGTAATGCTAAAAAAGCTTTGAATTTCCTGATTACTTATACCTTGCTGACAATTTGCCTATTGCTTCCAATCTGGGTGATTAGCATTAACAATTTTTCGTTCATTTCATTATGGTTACTATTGCTACCAATATTACTTTTTGGATCTATCATTATGCCGATTATTGCGATCATCAAAATCGCTCGAAATCCTAATCGAGTATATCGTTACCCTTTGACTCCAAATATCATACGATAAAGTGTAATTGCGCCCTGCTTTTAGACAATGGAAAATCTAAACATTTTAGAAGATCTTCATAAATTTAAACAAAGCCAGTCACACAAAGCGTAAAATATCAATTATTTATTGTTAAAGTTAATCGGCTGACCTCTTTCTGGGCGATCATGGTAATCATCATATTCATCTGAAGGGTTGTTAGTTTCAGAATTATTGCTGTAATCGTCATAATCGTCATATTCATCTGGCTCAGAATCATCATAATCATCTGAGTAATCAGTCCCCATATTTTCCAAAGGCTGATAATCGACGACATAATCTCCAGGGATAGATTCTTTTGGCTCTTCGTCGTAACTTCTGCCTAAATCAGAATCATAATCGTCACCTGAATTATCGGCAACATAGTCATTACCATAATCATCTTCTGGTTCGTAACTTCTACCTAAGTCAGCAGGACTTGGTCCACGTTTTGGCTCAGAGGGAGCAGCTGAGTCAGAATAACGTTCCTCTACTGGGGGGCGTGGACGACGGCGAGGAGCAGTTCGGGGAGCATCATCCCACTCATCATAAGTATCAGTTTTCGGTGTAACAGGACGACGACGGGGGGGACGACTATCTCTATCTTCATAGCCATAACGATCTCCCTGGGGTTCACGAATTGGATAATCACTCGGTTCAGGACGGTTACGGCTTGGTCTGCGTCGGGGTTCATCCCTCAAATCTGCTGTCGGCTCTGGTCTTCTTCTAGCGGTTGGACGACGACTGGAACGAGGTTGAGGATCGTCATAACCCCTTAATCTGGGACTACTGTAGTTAGGTTCTGCCCCTTCATAAACATTGTCATAAGGATCAATTTTTTTATCTAATTCTGCTTCCGTGTAAACTCTAGTGCGACTTACAGGGCGATCGCGATCTACCGTGGTCGTATTACGCCTTGCTTGCTCTGTAGCAACACCACGCATTCTAATACTCTCAAAGGCAAAGAAAATAGCTGTCCCTGTAAGTAAGAATTGACCAAACTGCAATATGGGATCAAGTCGCCAACCATTGAACAATAAGATAATTCCACATAGTAAACCTACCGCCGCAAAAAAGATGTCATAATCCCTTGCCAACTCTGGGCGAATTGAACGTAAGAAAAACAGTCCAGCCCCTGCTACTGCTAAGAATAGACCTAAAATAGCGGCTGCATTCAGCCCAAAATTGACCATTGCTACTCTCCTGATATGGTTCTCTTGATTTTAAGTAATACCTATTCTATCTATACCCAATCACAAGTAGTGTATCTTCATACTCTACTCCAGACTATATAAGCACAATTATAGGTAGTATCAAGTTCTAACCCTAAAACATAACGACGAAATCTTGGTAACAATACCGTACCTCCATACTGAAGATGATTCCGCCGTCTAATTATTTATATTTAAGTTGTTAGTCAAAGCAGACTATTATCCACGCTCGATTTTGTCACTCTGACTGAGGACAATCAGCGCAATGGTGGCGGGGATCACCACAATTACTGCTCCCAACCCAATACTTAGAAGAAAATTAAAGAGTGAAGGTGTCATAACTTTTGATCCTGACTATATTTTTGTTTTAACTTTAAATAGTTTACGTTGTTTTATGATTTTAGAATTTTTTTTACCAAAACTAAAGTTGATTTAACTTTCTTTCGGAATCTACTTGACTGCCATTCCCGAAATATGAAATCGAAATCTTAAAATGGCGATCGCCGTTAACTACCTTGAAGAGATCTTCAGCTAAGGGGAAATTTCCCAGTTTTTAAAGCGATCGCTTTTTTGGGCTACTTAACAAATTGAGGCATAATTTCGGCGGCGGTAAATAGTCCAGTAATACCCCGACTGTTTAAGGCAACACCAGCCTTAAGATAACCAAAAGCAGGGCCACAGACATTAGCAGCCATACTAGTTTCATCCCCTAAGGTAAAGGTGTGAGTAGAAATTTTTCCTTCAAAAGTACGTCCTGTGACTTGAACGTTAGTACTTAGAGGCTTTTTCGGGTTGCGAGTGTCTACTACGCCGCCAACGGTAACACGATCGCGATCGCAGATACCCGCTAACTCCAGCATGATATCGTCTGCGTGTTCCATATTTTCTAAGGAAATTACTCCATTAGTTTTGTCTAATAAAGCGGCAACTTCTTGATCGCTCATGGCTCTAGCTTGTTCTACATCATATCCTGGCATATGAGCAATATCTTCCCTGATCGTGGCACGGTATGCTTCCCAATTGGCAATGCCTACCCCAAAGGTAATCTTGACACTGTGAATCTCGGCATAACTTTGAGCAGCTACCGCCGCCGCCGCCGTTAACAAGCCAGGTGTTGCACCACAGCCTGTTAAATATGTAATCCCCGCTTCTTGTAAAGCGGTTTGTAATTCTAATAGTTGTTCAACCGCGCTAGTTCGTTTCAGCGCATCTACCAACACTCCTTTCCATCCAGATTGGATAAATTGCCTCGCTACATCAGCCATGAAAGTGTTCGGTAAATTAGGCAACGCCAGGAAATAGCCATCTACCACCCCATTCTCCAGCACGTCTTGGATACTGTTACTACTCAAGACACCACCCTCAGCTAAATATCCGACAGATTGACGTTCGTGGTAGGTCGAAATTGCCGTATCTATATTAATTCCTTGGGGCTGATAAACATAACCATGATGATCTGCTACTGTCACTAGGCTCATTTCTTGTTTAGCAGCTAATATTCTTGCTGCTGCTTGTCCTAAACCCCCAAAACCTAAAACGCCTACTCTAATTGGATTAGCTGCTTTATTTATAATCATCTCTGGCTCTAACTTTAATACTTAACAGATTGTATTATCTGCCCTTGCGACATCAATTAAATTAAAAGTTATCTTTACTTACTAGGCTGATTTTTGATTTTTGCTCAAGGATTGTTTTTTTTTATTCACAAAACTTTTTTTTATTCTGCTATCTTGGGTCTCTGGATCATGGAGATTTAATTGGCTACAATGATATTACTCGGTTTTGGCTCTCGATCTGCTCGATGCAAATCTTACAGTCAGATTTGGGTAACTTAAGATTGAGATGATTTATCTAGAGGTTACCAATATAAACTTTGAAATGACTCCCTAAGAGCAGTCACAACTAAATTAAGTTAAATCAGCAATAACTAGATTATCTAGATTATCTATTTACTACTAAACAAATTTTCTAGCTAGGCACTATCCAATGAATAATGATTCTAATTCTGGTAACATCAAAACAGCAATGTTTGCCGATTGTCTTGCCAATAGTAAAGAAATTTTCCAGCTAATTGATCAGGTTTTTCCCCTAGATTCTTGTCGGCATTATCAGGTTTTACCATTAAAGTTAATTGGCAGTGATTTAACTTTAGGCATGTTAGATCCACAGAATGAAGATTCATTGAAATTTGTTAATTCAATTGCCAAAGTCTTTAAATATGATTTGGAAATTCAACTGATAGATCTTCAAATTCACCAAATAATACTGGCAAGTTATCCACAAAATTCGCCTCAGGTTTCTAGAGCAGAACAAGACCGAAATAAAACTGTTATTGATACGAGTTTTAATCCGAACGCACCTCTTAATGGTAGCAATCGCCGAAGATTAACTGATTCTGCCCCAACAATTATTGCAGAGGAGGATGTCTCAGTACCCAAGTCGAAAAACCCTCTACAATCATCCGATTTACCACCAGACTTAGACTTCCTCAAAGATTTAGATTTAACGACCCCAACTCCAGAAAAATCTGTTAAACCGAAAGCAGATTTAGCAGCAACTTTGTTTGAAATTCCTCCAGAATTTCTCAATCAAAAAAAACCTCTCAATCTTGATGATAAACCGACGGTCATTGGGGGAAATCCTGCTGAACTTTTAGCTCAAGAAGCCCCTGGGAACCATCTAGAAATTGCTTTCGGTGAGGCACAAATTTCGGAGTTAATTGCGGAAACCTCTGGGGAAATACCACAGGATCAAGCAGAACCAGAAATAATAGATTTCTTGCCCAAGTTAACTTCGCAACTATCCTGGCAAAAATTATTAGAACAAGCTTTTCGCTATCAAACCGAGTATATTAGCTTAAGTCGTTATAGCGATCGCGGTAGCATTGTTGTTAGTAGAAATGAATCTCCTCAATCTTCTATTGAGCAAGTACCTCTACCAATTTTCTGCTCTTTGATTGATGAGATCAAACGGATGGCAAGACTTCCCCAAGCTACATCCTCTCATCCAAAAAAAGTTGTATTGGAAAGATTTTATGAACAAGAACGTATCTTGTTGCGCTTAGAATTTAGTCTTCAAGAAGATATAGAAAAAGTCGGCATCCAAATTTTACGTAACCAGGCTTTAAAGCATTATGAACAACAGCAGATTGATAAAGTTAGTGAACAAGCTTTACAATTAGCTAAACAGCTAGAAAAAACTCTCAGAAGAATTCAGGCTTGCTTTGATTCTGCGGAATTGACTAATCTTAGAGAATTACAGACAGTTCACAGTCGTATTAGTCACCAGTTAAGATTATTAGATAAGTAAACCTCTATTAAACTTTTTTAAAAGTTTTATGGTATGTAGTGAATCAAATAAATTGGTGTCAGTTAGCTACTTTATATCGAAAAAGATATGATAGCAAACTGCTAAAAGAAAGTAGCCAAAGTTATCAATATCACAATTTTGGTGTTCCAGTTTTGCCGAATGGCTTGTATTTGAGAAAGTATCAACATCAGGCGATCGCAAATTGGTTAGAGAATAAGGGACGAGGAACTCTAAAAATGGCAACAGGTAGTGGTAAAACTATCATTGCTTTGGCGATCGCCCTAGAGTTATATCAGCAGATTGGATTGCAAGCCTTATTAATTGTTTGTCCCTCTCGACATTTAGTTTCTCAGTGGTCACGGGAATGTCAGAAGTTCAATCTTAAGCCGATTGTCGCCATGATACGAGTTGATCATTGGCAAAGAGAACTATCAAATCAACTATATAATTTAAGTACGACTCCTCAATCTTTTCTGACTATTATTACCACCAACTCCACTTTAATGAGTGAGGCTTTTCAATCCCAGCTTAAATACTTTCCTGCAAAAACTTTAATTGTGGGAGATGAAGCCCATAATTTAGGTTCAAGTCGGCTAGAGTCAAGTTTACCCCGCAATATAGGTTTGCGCCTAGCTCTTTCCGCCACTCCAGAGAGACAATATGATGAATTTGGAACTACAGCTTTACTTAACTATTTCGGGGAGATCATTCAACCAGAATTTACTTTAGCCGATGCTATCAAACAGGGGGCATTAGTTCACTATTTATACTATCCTGTGTTTGTCGAATTAACTGCTTCAGAAGCCTATAACTATGCCAATCTCACTAAACGTATTGGCTGGAGTTTGCATAAAAATCCTAGTTTCCATGACAATGATAGTTTAACCTCTTTATTGACCAAGCGATCGCGTTTGATTGCCTCCGCAGCTAATAAGTTGACTTGTCTCAAACAACTTATGGCATCAAGACTTAATACTAGTCATACCCTTTTTTATTGCGGAGATGGACATTTAGAGGATGAAACTCGCCAAATTGATGCGGTTACTCATATATTGGGTAAAGAATTAGGCTATCGCGTCAATACCTATACTACCGATACCTCCATCGAAGAAAGGGAACGTTTCCGTTATCAATTCGAGTCAGGAGAACTTCAAGGATTAGTAGCAATACGCTGTTTAGACGAGGGAATAGATATCCCTGCCATTAAAACTGCTATTATTCTCGCCAGCAGCAGTAATCCTCGTCAATTTATTCAACGTCGTGGTAGAATCTTGCGCCCCCATCCGAGTAAAAGTCAAGCCACATTGTTTGATCTGATTGTGATCCCCCCCAACTTAGATCGAGAAACTTGGGAAGTAGAAAAAAATTTATTACGTAAAGAATTGCGGCGATTTCTCACCTTTGCTGAGTTAGCAGATAATGCTAGTGACGCTACCCAGAAATTACTAAGATTGCAAGAGCAATATGCATTGTGATATAGCAATTCTTGTTATTAGTTATTAGTTATTAGTTATTAGTTATTAGTTATTAGTTATTAGTTATTAGTTATTAGTTATTAGTTATTAGTTATTAGTTCAGGGTAGCGGGTTTAATACTAAATACTATGAGCAAGTACCCAGTCACGGGGTAGGCTTTCAGCCTAAATCGACGATAAATTCATTGTCAAGTTAGGTAAATAGCGAGTGCTTCTATATATAATAGATGGCACTCATATTATCAAGAAGACTCGAATACTATACATCATGAAAAATGCAGAATGTCTTAAAATTTAGACATTTTTTCCAACATTTTTAATTATCTTCCAAATCTTCCCTGGTGAAAATTGTAAATATCTGTAGCATTGGTTAGTAACTCATGTTACGCACCAATATATCTTTATGAAATTGAGAAAGGGTTGCCCTTTTCCCTTTACCCTTTTCCCTTTAACCAAACATAAACGAGGCGTACCTCATAGATACGAGAAACGCTATATCGGGGCAATTAATTATTAAAAAACTATATTTATCAGAAAAAACTACTTTTTCGTAGTCAATTGCTAATTACTAATCGCACTCTAAGTAAGTTAGTGGATAACTAAATAATAATTCATAAATAATAAATAACAAAAATAATGAATCAGGAATTAAACCGTCTACAACAAACTAATTGGAAAAAATGGGGTCCTTATCTGAGTGAAAGACAGTGGGGGACAGTTAAAGAAGATTATAGTGCTACAGGAGAGGCATGGGATTACTTTTCTCATGATCAAGCTCGCTCAAGGGCTTATCGCTGGGGAGAAGATGGCATCTTAGGTATTTCTGATGATCAGCAACAGCTTTGTTTTGCGATCGCTCTATGGAATGGAAATGATCCCATTTTGAAAGAGCGCATCTATGGTTTGACAGGCACTCAAGGCAATCATGCAGAAGATGTTAAAGAATATTATTTCTATCTTGATAGTACTCCCACCCATTCTTATATGAAAGGGTTATATAAATATCCCCAGGCTGCATTTCCCTATGCTGATTTAGAAGCAGAAAATCAACGCAGAGGGCGAGGAGATATGGAGTATGAATTATTGGACACTCCTGTCTTTGATCAAGATAACTATTATGATGTTGTGGTTGAATATGCCAAGAAGTCAGCAGAAGACATTGTTATTAAAATCTCAGCGACCAATCGTAGTGCGATCGCCCAAACTCTTCATTTATTGCCAACTTTATGGTTTCGTAATACCTGGTCTTGGGATGAAAACACCAGCAAACCTTGCCTAAAAATAGATAGCCAAGATAGTTCATTATATTCTGTTATTACAGCTATTAATTCTAATTTAGAAGATCGTTGGCTCTATTGTGAACATAAACCAGAATTATTATTTACTGAAAACGAAACTAATTATCCAAGAGTATTTAACTACGATAATGGAGCTAAACATGTCAAAGACGGTATTAATAATTACGTAGTTGACGGTAACAAGGCAGCGGTTAATCCTCATCAATTAGGCACCAAATTTTCTCCTTATTACCAAATAACTCTTGCAGGGGGAGAAACCAAAAGTATTAAACTACGATTGAGCAATCAAGGGAACTTAAGTGATCCCCTCGGTACTGATTTTGATACAGTCTTACGAACTCGCATCGCTGAAGCAGATGAGTTTTATGGAGAGATTAATGACATTTCTCTCAACGAAGATTTAGTCAACATTCAACGACAAGCCTTTGCGGGGATGATGTGGAGTAAACAATATTATAATTTCAATGTCAAACGTTGGCTGGATGGCGATCCCACTCAGCCAGCCCCATCCCCCGCTCGGAAACAAGGACGCAATCATGAATGGATGCATTTAAAAAACGAAGATATTATCTCTATGCCCGACAAGTGGGAATATCCTTGGTATGCTGCCTGGGATCTCGCTTTTCATTGCTTACCCCTGGCACTGATTGATCCCGAGTTTGCTAAGAATCAGTTAGATATCATGACTCGGGAATGGTACATGCACCCCAATGGACAGATTCCTGCTTATGAATGGGCATTTGGCGATGTTAATCCTCCTGTTCATGCTTGGGCAACCTGGCGAGTCTACAAGATTGAGGAAAAAAGAACAGGAAAAGGCGATCGCATGTTCTTAGAAAGGGTTTTTCAGAAGCTGTTGCTTAACTTTACCTGGTGGGTGAATCGCAAAGATGCAGAAGGCAGCAATATCTTTGAAGGCGGCTTTTTGGGACTAGATAATATCGGTGTCTTTGATCGCAGTGCGCCTCTGCCTACAGGGGGCTTTATCGAGCAGTCTGACGGCACCAGTTGGATGGCAATGTATTCTTTGAATATGTTGACCATTTCCTTGGAATTGGCACTAGAAAACCCCGTTTACGAAGATATGGCAACCAAGTTCTTCGAGCATTTTCTCTATATTGCCGATGCTATGGTACATATGGGGGATGATAAAGCGCAGCTTTGGGATGATGATGATGGTTTCTTTTACGACGTACTGCATTTACCCCATGGCAAAAGAGTCAGGCTAAAAGTGCGATCGATGGTGGGTTTGATTCCTCTATTTGCCGTGATGACTCTCGAACCAGAGGTGTTGGAGAAACTCTCTGGGTTTAAAAAGCGTCTGGAGTGGTTTATCAATCATCGGACAGATCTGAAACAAAATGTTGCCTGTATGGAAACTAAGGGTTCAGGTGCCAGAAGAATGTTAGCTCTTTGTAGTGTTACTTCAGATAGTCTGGATTCACAAGATAAGTTACGGCGCATCCTCGAAAAACTTCTCGATGAAGACGAGTTTTTAAGCGATTATGGTATTCGTGCTTTGTCTCGCTTCCATAAAGATAATCCCTATAGTTTTTATGTTAACGGATCAGAAAATCGCGTAACTTATGAACCAGCAGAATCTACTAGTGGTTTATTTGGCGGCAACTCTAACTGGCGAGGACCCATCTGGATGCCAGTTAATTACTTATTGATTGAATCTCTGCAAAGGTTTCATCATTATTTGGGAGATGACTTTAAGGTTGAATGTCCCACAGGTTCAGGTAACCTGATGAATCTCTGGGAAGTCTCTGAGGAAATTTCTTCTCGATTAACCAGTATTTTTCTTCAAGATCAGGATCATAAACGACCTTTATACGGCGGCACAGAC
>CALLPS010000385.1 GCA_938015355.1 uncultured Pleurocapsa sp. | reverse complement strand
GAGACAATTGGTATTTTAGGCAGAGCATAACTAATAGTGTCTGCCACAGCTTTAAACTCTGCTACAATTGGCTGCATTAAAGTCGAATGAAAACCATGAGATACATTTAATAACTGAGTTTTTATGCCCTGATTGTCTAATCTTTTAACAATATTACTAATATCATCTTGTAACCCAGATAGTACCAAGTGGGAACCATTATCTGCCGCAATATTTATTTTATTATTTAACTTACTATCCAAAACAAATCTTATCTCTGCTTCCGTAGCACAGACAGCAACCATTGCCCCATTTTTTGGCAAACTTTGCATCAATTTCCCTCTAGCAGAAACCAATTTCAAAGCAGACTCTAAACTAAATACTCCTGCGATACAGGCAGCCACATATTCCCCTAAACTATGCCCCATGACGACATCGGGCTTAACTCCCCAAGACAACCATAATTGCGCCAAAGAATATTCAATAGTAAATAATAAAGGTTGAGTATATTCAGTTTGCTCGATATTAAAATCAAAACTTATTTTGTCATTATACAAATGCAAAATTGATAAACAGCGATCGCAATTTTCTCTAAATACAGACTGAGTATGATATAACTGTTGTCCCATACCAAGATACTGGGAACCTTGTCCTGTAAATAGAAAGGCAATCTTATTCTGATTTTGTATTGGTTTAAAACTAACTACTTCCGATAACTTTATTACCAACTCAGGTTTATTCTGAGCCACAATTCCGATTCGATAATCAAAGTGATGTCTACCAATATTACTAGTTAAACAAATATCTGCTAAAGAAACATCAGGTTGCTTAACCAAATACTCCTGATAACTATTAACTAAATCAGCTAAAGCAGTTTTATTCTTAGCAGAGAGAGTCAACAAACAAGCAGTATTATTATTATTATTATTATTATTATTAAACTCTTCTAAAATCAGATGAGCATTAGTCCCTCCAATACCCAAAGAATTAACTCCTGCACGACGAGGATAATGATCCGCTTTCCAGTCCTCTAATTGCGTATTCACATAAAAAGGACTAGCTGCAAAATCAATTTGGGGATTAGGCTGACTAAAATGCAAACTAGGAACAAGTTGTCGATGATATAAACATAAAGTAGCTTTAATCAGACCGACAATGCCCGATGCCATTTGCAAGTGTCCCACATTAGTTTTAACCGAACCGATCGCACAAACACCCTCTTTTCTGGTATCATCATGATATGCTTGGGTCAGTGCCTTAACTTCAATTGGATCACCCAACTTAGTCCCTGTACCATGGGCTTCAATAAAACTAACCGATTCAGGTAGGATATCTCCATAGGCTAAAGCTTCCGCCACCACCCTAGTTTGCCCATCAATGTTAGGAGCCAGATAACCAACCTTACTCCCCCCGTCATTATTAACTGCCGAACCTTTGATTACCCCGTAAATGCGATCGCCATCTGCGATCGCCCGATCCAACAACTTTAGAACTACCATCCCTGCACCACTACCAAAGATCGTCCCTGCGGCTTCAGCATCAAAAGCGCGACAATGACCATCAGGAGACAAAATCATCCCTTCTTGGGACAAATAGCCCATTTTCTGGGGAGAATGCACCGAAACCCCCCCCGCAAGCGCCAGATCAGACTCAGAATTAATTAAACTCTGGCAAGCCAAATGAACTGTAACCAAAGATGTCGAACAAGCCGTTTGCACATTGACACTAGAACCCGTAAGATGCAACTTATAAGATGTCCTGGTAGTAAGATAATCCTTATCATTAGCAGTACTAACCTGAAAGCCCCCCATCGAACTTAAATTAATAACCTGCATCTCATCCTGGCTGTCAATCCGATGACGATGAGGAAAAATATTATTCAACAAATAAGTATTAGTTGCGGCACCACCATACAAACTAATATCTCCTGAATAAGTAAACGGGTCATATCCTGCATCTTCCAAACACTCCCAAGCACATTCCAAAAACAAACGCTGTTGCGGATCTAATAATCGAGCTTCTTTCGGACTATAGCCCCAGAAATCCGCATCAAAACCTGTTACATCTTCTAAAATAGGACTAGCTTTAACATAGTCAGGATGATCAACCAACTCCTTACTAACCCCCGACTCAAGCATCTCCTGATCCTCAAACCAACTAATCGACTCCACACCATTACATAAGTTATGCCAAAACTCCTCAATACTATTCGCCCCAGGAAAACGACAAGACATGCCAATAATCGCCACATCCTTATTACTTGTCGCCTTGCGTCTTAACTCTCCCCGCAGCTTACCCTGTTGTACCGCCACCGACTCCTGATCAGAATCAAGATAAGTTGCCAAGTCCGCAATAGTCGGATATTGAAACAAAGTCACCGCCGACAAACCATCATATACAGGAGTGAGTCTACTTAACACCTGCATCAATAACAGAGAATTCCCCCCTAACTCAAAAAAATTATCCTTAACACCAACCGTCTTCAGATTCAAAACCTCTCGCCAGATCTCAACCAAATTCACTTCGATCGCATTTCCTGGCAAATCCTGCTGACATAAATCCCGCTGCTCAAATAACGCCTCAACTTCCGAGATGACAGCCTCAAACTCCCCTGTAGCAAACCTTTGAGCAAGTTGCGATCGCTGAATTTTACCAATTGATGTTTTAGGAATTATCTCCTTAGCTACAGGAATAACATAAGCTGGGGCAACTCCAATCTGCTGAAAAACCCTTTTACGAATATTGTTAACCAGTTTTATAAAATTATCTTGCCCTTGCTCTTCCGTATGAAAAAATATCGCAATCTGCTCTTGCTGCTTACTATCCATCACGCCACAAGCAGCAGTATAAGAAATTGCAACTCCTGGTATCCCCTCCACAACCGCCTCAAGCTCGTGATTATAATAATTAACCCCGTTAATAATAATCACATCCTTCTGACGACCAGTAATAGTTAATTGCCCAGACTGTAAAAACCCCAAATCCCCCGTATTCAACCAACCATCAGCAGTAAATAACGACTGGTTTAACTCAGACTGCCGATAATATCCCGCGGTTACCGTTTCACCCTGCACCTGTAACAAACCAATCTCCCCTTCAGAGACAATCTCCTGCTCATCATTCACAATTCGCAGAGATACCCCAGGAATCGGCGCACCGACAGAGACAAAATCCCGATTCATGTTACGATAAAAATCATTAGAATGGGCTATTCCTGAGCAAGTTTCCGACATCCCATAGCCAGGACTAACGACAGTGGGTAATAAACCATAAGGTTGCAACAATTCCAGAAAACGCTGGGTAGTTTGACCAACAACCGCCTCCGCACCATTTCCCATCCAGCGCAAACAAGATAAATCCCAATGATGCACCGTATCTTCTAGCCTTTCATTGACCAAGTTATAAGCAAAATTGGGACTCCAGGTAGTAGTAACACGATACTGATCAATTAAATCCAACCATTCCAGAGGATGTTGCAAAATCAACTCACTTTTAACCTGAATTTGCTCACATCCCAAATATACTTGCGTCAAGTGAAACATCACCAAACTAGCCACATGTTCCACAGGCATCCAATTCAAACTAATATCCTGCTCATTTAGCTGGTTTACCTTCGCCATGCCGTACATACTAGCAATCAGGTTGCGCGCCGATAACATAACTCCCTTGGGCTTTCCTGTACTGCCAGAAGTAAATAACAACAAAGCTAAATCATCCAAACTGCCATCGTGACAATCACAATCAGGCTCATTAGCCAATAAATCCCCAACCTTAACTACTGTAAAATCTTCATGCTGCTCCACATCTGAAATAACTAAGGGAGAATTACATAACTCCCAAGCTTGAGCCAGCTTACTACTCCCTTCAGATGGCAAATTAAGCTCTACTGCCAAAGGAATGGGCACAAACCCCCCCAAAAAACAGCCCCACAAACTAGCAAAGAAATAGCGTGGATTCTGAAGTTGAAGAATTACCTGATCTTGAGGTTGTAAACCTAGATTCCGTAGAGAGCGTAAGATCTTTTGGGCTTCTATTAATAAATCACTATAAGACTGAAAAACTTCAATATGACCTGAATTACCTGGGCTACAAAAAGTAATTCCCGTATTACGAGTTGCTGCAAACTTAATCAGTGCTGATAAATTAGTAGTTGCTAAAACAGAAGTGGGTAATGCAGCCCCATGACTGAGAGAAATACTTTCCTGTTGTTGATCCAACTGTTTCATAAATACCTTCAACCCACTCACTACCGATTTATCAAATTTAGAGTTACTTTATAGCAGATTGTCGTTGAGAGGGCGATATTTGATTGAGAAAATGTATTGTATTATATTTAACCTCAAATTATAAAGCCCGTCCATCTTTATCTTTATACTTTAGGCAAAAACAATCGCCATATTGTCTTAACCCGAGTGGAGATTAATTTAGAAGTGAGGAGAATCTCTTGCTCTATATCTGTTTGATCACACTATTGAGTTTCCAACATACATAAGATGTAATCAATTTTAAACAGAAGTTAATTAAAATGATTACTACCAGCAAAAACCATACAAGTTCTCGTTCTCATGTTCGCAATGATTGGTCTTTCCTGCCAACCGCTTTTAGTGCTCTAGCAGGAGTTGGTATTGGAATACTGATTGGCAATTATTTAGGCTGGCTTTAACTAAAGCTAAAATCTATCAACGTAGGAAGTTTAATTGGCGTTTAAAGGGCTACCCCTTTAAAATTAGCTCCTACGTCATGTCCTTAGTGTCGTGCGATGCGCCGCTACTTGGCTTTTTAATTCAATCTAACGCTATTTCAATCAGTTTAATTTAAGTTAGGCATTGCATCTTCACTAGCTGCCATTGGGTAAATTATTGGTTTAAAAAATTTCTTTTCAACTAGTTTTCAAAACAAGTTAATTATCATAGATATTTTTCTCGATAAATATTTTTTTATTGTCTTAAAGATAAAGATTAAATCAAGAATAAATTATTGACTACACTAAGTGCTACTTTGTATTTACGTTAGGCAAAAATATTTTTATCTCTATTATTAATATTTTTTATTGCTTTTAAAAAAAACTCTATTATGCAATTTCTATGATTAGAAAATTAGCATTATTTGTGATGTCAATTAAATATTAAATTCAATATTATTGGTCATGAAAATTTAAGAGTTAATACTAAAATAATCTGCTAAATAAACTTTTAAGATGACTAATATATCTCCAGGGGCACTGGTTATTTCTTTGGATTTAGAGCTTTATTGGGGGATGAGAGATATCATTTCCTTAGAAAACTATGAGAAAAATCTCCAAGGTGTTCGCCAAGCTCTACCTGCTATTTTAGAATTATTTGAAAGATATAAAATTCATGCTACTTGGGCTACTGTTGGTTTTCTTTATTACTCTGATGTTAAGCAACTCCAAAGAAATTTACCCCAGGCGCTACCAAGTTATCAGCAAGAGGAATTATCTCCTCTCAAATACATTCGTAATTTAGATCAAGAAGATAATAAACAATTACATTTTTGTCCTGATTTAATTGAATTGATCAAGCAATGCCCAAGACAAGAAATTGGCACCCATACTTTCTCCCATTATTACTGTCTAGAGAAAGGACAAACCCAAACTCAATTCAAAGCAGATCTTAATGCAGCGATTAAAGTAGCAAAAAAAGCGAATATTGAGACTAAAAGTTTAGTATTTCCGCGCAATCAGTATAACCAAAACTATCTAGAAGAACTTTCTCAGTGTGGTATTACCTCTTATCGAGGAAATGAAAGCAGTTCCATTTATAATTCTGAAGCAGGAGATGGCGATCGCCGAAGAAAACGTATTTTACGGTTGATTGATGCCTATATTAATCTTACTGGTCAAAATTGCTATAGTTGGTCGCAATTAAACTCAGAGTATCCCCTCAATATTCCTGCCAGTCGTTTTTTGCGCCCCTACTCAGCAAAATTAAAATACCTGGATGCTTTGCGGTTACGTCGGATTACTTCAGGACTAAAATATGCTGCAACCAGAGGTCTTATCTATCATTTATGGTGGCATCCTCATAATTTTGGAGTCAATCTGCCAGAGAATTTAGACTTCCTTGAGAAAATTCTACAGTCATACCAAAAATTGAATACCCGACACCAAATGCAATCCCTCAGTATGGGAGAGATTGCCGAACTTTATACAGTTATACCCAAGGAAGTTGCCCAAGTACCTATTATCTAAGAGAGAGTAATGGGTCTATGCTCTATTTACTGGGAACTATTCTAATCGTCCATTTGCCATGGCTCAGTGATGTTACCTTCGTCCAAAATCTTCTTGGGACGTAAAATCAAAACGAGCTGACCAACAATTGGTAATTCTGGTTCAGTTTCAAACCAGCGCAGTTCTAATTTTCCTTCTATCTCCACTACAAAGTAACTGTTCATATCCCAATCTTGGATCGCCCGATCTAAGATTACCAGGACTTCCTCGACATTGCCTCCTAAGTATTTAGGCAAAATATTACTAGGACACAAATAA
>CALLPS010000384.1 GCA_938015355.1 uncultured Pleurocapsa sp. | reverse complement strand
AACTTCGTTGAACCCAATCTGCCATCGGGTTTTTTGCGGGTAGTTAACAATAAGTGGGATGTTTCAGGAACTACTTGTAAAGTCCGCTCCAATTCCGTCAAAGTATCATTAGCTGGTTTTTGTTGACACAGATTAGTATTGACTAACCACACCATTCTTCCTCCCATCCCAAATACAGGAGTCATTACCTGGTTTAACCCCTCAATCACCTCTTCTGGGCGATCGCCTTCTAACTGATGATAGTTAAACTGTAACCAGTTGGGATCAAGTACTTTATTGCGTAATTTTTCCACTGCTTGGGCGATCGCAAAATCATCTTCGCCCCAATATAAATACACAGGCATAATTGTTTGTTCCTCCCTATTGACTCTTCCCTCTTCTCTTAGCTAATTGTGAGAGAAATCCACACCTTAAAACCACAGGAAAATAAATTACTTTTGTAACATATCGCAACAATAAATAGCTCAAAATAAGATTGCGTCTTAATACTCTGTTTAATATTCTCCCACTTTTATAAAGATACGATTATTTTCTGGGGGTTGATATTTCCTCCGTAAAAATTCGGAGCTATATTTGTCATATCAAAGGTTATACAGAGTTGTAAAAATGCAAGAAATTAGTAAAGTTGGAGTAGATTTAATTTTCTGTCTTATTATTGGATTTTTGATTATCCAAGCCTCTAATTCGGCTCCTAAAAATCAAGAACTGACAAATACCTTAAGTCTTGAGTCGGCTCGTATCAGTGCCGAAAATCTTCAGTAATTTCGGTTCGGATTAAAACAATTAACTGGGTTTGATAGCTTTAGACTCTAAACAACTTGTACAGGGTTGTTCACCTCTTCTAGCTGGGAAAATAATCAAACTAAGAGATCAATAATTAATTTCTCCCAACTGATTTTCAAAAATGTAGGATATGCTGGGGAAGAAATAGCTGAGAACTATTAAAATCAAACCAAAAAATCAGCTATCAAGAGATTGTTATCCCTTAAACATGTAATTGTCAGACAGAGCCTTGTAGGTATTTTGAATGAGCTACTGCCTAAATCCAACTTGTCCCAAGCCTGTTAATAACCCCAAGTCCAAATTATGTAAAGCTTGTGGTTCTAAACTGCTGTTGCATGGTCGCTATCATTTAGTCAAAGGTCTGGGGAAAGGAGGATTTGGTGCTACTTTTCTGGCAGCTGATCTCGCCCTTCCTGGCAAGCCACTATGTGTAATAAAGCAATTACGACCAAATACAGATAATCCTAATTTTCTGTCAATGGCACGGGAATTATTCGAGCGAGAAGCAAAAACCTTAGGCAGAGTGGGGAACCATCCTCAAATACCCAGACTGCTGGACTATTTTGAAGATCGTGAGCAATTTTATTTGATTCAAGAATTCGTCAAGGGCAATAACCTCCAACAAGAAGTCAAAAAAGAAGGAGTTCTCAACGAAGCCAAAGCCAGACAGGTGTTAAAAGAAGTTTTGGTAATCTTGAGAGATATTCACGTTCAAAAAGTGATTCACCGAGATATTAAACCAGCTAATATTATTCGCCGCGAAATAGACGATAAACTGGTTTTGATCGACTTTGGTGTAGTCAAAAATCAGGTTAATAGTATCGGAGCCGCTTCCAATCAAACTGCCTTAACTGCTTTTGCGGTAGGTACTCCTGGCTTTGCCCCTCCTGAGCAACTAGCAATGCGTCCTGTTTATGCCAGTGATGTTTATGCTCTAGGGGTTACCTGTATGTATTTAATGAGCGGGAAAGCACCCAAAAACATGGAATGTGACCCCCTCACTGGTGACATTAATTGGTTTAAATATGTTGATATCAGCGATAGTTTTGCCGAAATATTGAGCAAGATGCTGGAAGTAGCGGTAAAAAGCCGTTATAAAACTGCTGAGGAAGTATTAAAAGTGCTTGACATGGAAAACCATGTGGACAGTCTGACAGAAAGCATGCTGGGCTATTCTCCTATAGGAGATACTAATTCTGCTTCTTCAGGTAGTAAGGCAGCTACGGGGTCTTCTCGACGCTCTGCTAATAGGACTTCTCGCAGTGCTAATAGCCGCAGTACATCCTCATCTAAATACTCCAGAAGATCCAGTCAAAAAACCAGCTTACAAAATCATACAACCTCTTTTAACAAAGCTCCCAAGGCAAATACCAAGCCCGTAAAAATTTCGGCGGCGGAAATTTTACAAGCATATTCATCTGGCAGAAAGGACTTCGGGTTTAAGGATCTGAGTATGCAGGATTTGCAAAAAGCTGATTTGTCTGAGTCCAGGTTTCATTGTGCCAAATTGGTTCGGACTAACTTTCAGGGAGCAGATCTGAGCAATTCTAATTTTACTGATTCTGATATCCGTCAAGCATTGTTGCGTAATGCTGATTTGAGCAAATCTTTCTTCAAGTCTTCTAACTTAGAGGGAGTTGATTTACGGGGAGCAAACCTCAGCTATGCTAACTTCAAAGATACTAAATTGAAGGGTGCAAATCTCTGTGGAGCAAATTTGAGTCATTCTAATTTGACTCAGGAACAATTGGAGGAAGTTAAAACTAACTGGATGACCATTATGCCTAGCGGAAAGCGAGGATTTTGGTAGATTTTCTATCTGTTAAGTTACCATCAAAGTTCTCTAATAAAAGACAGGGGATCGCTCATATTGGCGGCAAAACCTAGGATATTACGATCGCAATGTTGATAGAGTAAGTTTCCCTCGGTATCCAAGAGAAAAGTACCACCCCGTTGAGTTAAATAAGCTCCATTAGGCACATAAGTCTGCCAATTGCTTAATACCTCAGTCATGTTTTGCAGTCTTAAGGTAGCTAGTTCAAAAGGACGCTGAAAGTTTTCTCCTCCTGCTAATTTAAACAGTTTGCCTTTGATGGCTGGTAGAGGAGTGTTTTCTATTACTTGATCATTGGCAATTAATTGAGGTGCTTGGCGATCGCCTTTGTAACCGCGAAAGACTTCGGATAGCGTCCCTGGGCTGCCAATACCAGCGCACATTAACATTAAATTGATTAAGGCAGTGTTTTTTGCTGATAAACCAGGAACTTTAACAGATAATCCTTGATATAGACCTAGTTTTCGATGAAGCTCCGCAGTAGGATCAACATATAAACTTTCTTGGGGAAAACCTGTATACTGACAAAACTTGATACCCGAATTGCGATCGCCAATACCAATTGCTTTTACTGTGATTCTTTTGGTTTTTAATAGCTCCGATTCTCTTTGTAACCACCAGGCATATTCTAAGTTATCAAAGTCGCCCAACTGTGACCATAGCAAAACTAAAGTTTTATCAGCTTTTCTATCTAATATTGGCTTGACTAAACCATCGCTAACTAACTGACGTTCAGTTTTCTGAAGCGTTGAATAAACATTCATTTATAATTTTTCAAATATTCACTACACCAGCAATATTCTTATAATAGAGGAAGATATGTTGCCCGAATTGCGATCGCCATTTGACCAGTTGACAGATGGCAGTACAGAGAAAATTGATAAGTTATGACATTTTAGAGATGTTTCTTGAGACGCAATTGATGAGCAGTCCTCTTATAACTAAAGATCTGAGGTTCAATTCATCAGTTGCCAAGGTCTGAGCCTGCCATAAAATATAGCTATAGGCAGCCCATTTTTTCATGCGCCACAAACCAATTGTTATTATGAAAAAAGCAATCATCTGGGGAACAAAAAATGGTATTTCCTTAAATATATTAGATACATTCTCGAAGCATACCTGCTGTACATAAGAAAATGAATAGGATTTACAGATAAAGAATACCAAGTAGATCAAGATTGGAAATGCTATCAAATTGATCATACATATTACAATGATGGAAACAGGACGATTACCGCTGGATGCTTGAGGCTTATCGTTCATTTTAAGTAACCTTGGAATTTTTGTATAATTGCTGTTGATTCACCACAATAATTAAGATACCGAAAAGCGATCGCGCTTTTCAATCTAATAAATATAGAATTGTTCTTGTTACCTACTTTCAATCTGGAACAAAAGTAGAATAAAACAAGAATTATTCAGTCCGAGTAATGAATATTGTTAACTTGATGGACAAAACCTTAAAACTAAACCTTAAGTGAGCAATTTCATAATTTAATAAAGATATGGTTAATTCCTCACAATTTTATTCTTGGCAAAATTTTCGTTGTACTTATCGTGTTTTCGGTGACAATGGAGCTTCAACGGCAACAACTCCCCTTGTTTTAATTCATCCCATTGGGGTCGGGTTATCTAGTGCATTCTGGCAACGCTTTATCGATCAGTTTGGATCACAAAATTCCGCAACCATATATAATCCTGATTTACTGGGATGTGGAGGGTGCGACATGCCGCCCGTGGCTTACTATCCCCTAGATTGGGCAAAGCAACTACAGTACTTTATCAAAACAGTAATTAAAAAGCCCGTGGTTATAGTCGTGCAGGGAGCATCTTTTCCCATTGCCATTAAACTCACCCAACTCCTCGAACCCCATTGGATAGAAGGATTAGTATTATCTGCGCCTCCCGCTTGGCGCACCATGAGGAATGCTGCCAAACCAAGACAACAAAAATTGTTATGGAATCTACTGTTTAATTCTCCTGTGGGCTTAGGCAATCTTTTTTACCGTTATGCTCGTCGCCGTCAGTTTCTGGAATCTTTTTCCATCCGTCAATTATTTGCTAATGCTGAACAAGTAGATCCTAATTGGTTAGAGGAGTTAATCAAAGGAGCAACCGATCTTCAAAGTCGTTATGCTGTATTTTCCTTTTTAGCAGGATTTTGGCGAGAAGATTATGCGATCGAAATTGCTAATATTTCCCAGCCCACTCTAGTTATCTTTGGCGAACAAAGTTCTAGCATTAGTCAAGAAGGGAAATCAGAAACAGTTCAAGAGCGATTAAATTATTACACTGCCAATCTTCCCCAAGGTCAAGGCTGTATTATTCCTGGGCGTAACGTACTTCCCTATGAATCAACCGCCGATTTTACCAAGGTTGTAGCTAATTTTCTGGATGTATAAATAATAAACAATTAATTATCTTTCACCAAAAATTGTTCTGCCGACGCGGATCATGGTCGCCCCAGCTTTAATCGCTAATAAATAATCCCCCGACATCCCCATGGATAATTCTGACAACTGTAAATTACTAGTTTGGTTAATTTTGTCTCGGAATTTCCGTGTTGCGTTAAAGGCATCAAGAATTTCTGAATCGGATAAACCCAGGGGGAGCATGGTCATTAAACCTTGAACATCCAAATTTTCTACTGCTGACAATTCTGGACAAGCCGCTAATAATTCCTCAGATGACCAACCATATTTATTGGGGTCAGGTAGCATTTTTACTTGCAGACAAATTTTCGGTCTTCGATTCAATTCTCCCGCTAGTTTATTGAGCCGATTGAGTAACTTCATACTATCAACCGTGTGAATCCAATCCATAGATTCCAAAGCTGGTTTAGCTTTATTAGATTGCAAGTGCCCAATGAAATGCCAACATATATCATCTAAATCCTGGAGTTGCTCCTGCTTCTCTAAAGCTTCCTGTAAACGATTTTCGCCAAAATCTCTAATTCCAGCAGCATAAGCTTCCCGCATTTTTGCTACCGAAACTTTTTTAGAAATTGCAATTAAACGAACATCTGGCGTTAGATGCTGATTGATTTCTTGGATTTTTTCGGCGATGGAAACAGACTTAATATTCATTTGAGTATTTTTTAGGACTTGTCACACATTAAAGAATTTTAGTAAATGTTAAATATAGCAATACATGCTTACGTCAGGATACTCATTATCTTGATGTGGTTTTAACTATACTCGTTACTCGTTACTCGTTACTTGTTATATGCGTGCTCGGTATCCTTTAGGACTTGTTACTCGCGAGAGTTTCAATGTTTTTCTCTTACCAATTGACATACTGCGATATCTGGCGTAGCAGGGTATTTTATCGCTATCTCCCCAACTTATTCGGAATCCCTTCGCAACCTCCTGGGACAGTTGAGCGGGACTTGTCGCCACACCAAGCACAGAGATAATAACGCTGTTCCTCGCTGATGCGTTTAACTCCTGAAAGATTAGCTTTTTCCACAACTATTCCCGTATGCTTCCCCGTTTCATAATCAGGTTGAGCCGTGATGCTACGGGGAGTGGCAGTTTCTACCGAACCATAAAATAAACGAGTTCCTTTGAGATCTGCCCCTGCCAGATTCGCTTCATAGAGGACAGTACGAGCAAGATTGGCTTTTACTAAGTCGCAATGACTCATATTTGCCCTGACCATATTGGCATCGCTTAAGTCTGTCCAACGGAGATCTTGTCCCACTAAATATGCCCCTGCTAACATGACTCCTAAATCAATCACTCTAGTCCCATAAGGGCGATCTTCGGAGTAACCTCCTCTGCCATCAAGGATAGCTCTACCTAAGCGATTATCTCGCTTTAAGGGAGTTAATAAGCGGGATTGAGAGAGAAAACGAATAACTTTGGATTTGCCATTTTCATTAATGCTAGACAAAATAGAAGCTGTTCTACCTTCGGCGATCGCTCTTTCTTGGGGCCAATCTTCTAATAGTCCTTCATCATTTAAGGTTAGATCGGAAATTCCCTGAAAATAGGTATCAATGGTTTGCTGTTGGGTAATACGGTTTTGCTGAATCGTTAAGTCTTTGGAAATTACATACTGCGCCCAGGCAACATATACCGCTAGCATCGCAATTAAAATTTGTCCTAAAGCTCCAATCCAGTCTGCCCAGGAGCCAAATTCATCGTATTTAAACTGAGTTAACCAAGAACCAATATTACTGTAAATTCCTAAATAATTAGATAAACCTGCGATCGCACCAATAAAGCCAATAAATGCTAGAATTGTCCTTCTTTCTTGAATAGTCAGAAACTTAATTACCCAACCTCTAACCGAGGTAAATACCACTCCTAAAGAAAGCAAGAGAGCGGTGATAGAACTAGTCAAACCTAGCCAAGGAAGGCGAAACCACAGACCTAAACCCATCAAAAATAAGGCGATGATGATTAGCTGAGACTGAGATAAGCTAATTTTACGACCAGAATTTTTCTGACTAACTGTCGTCTTTCGTTTAGTTTCTGTTGCTATGGCTGACTCGGATTTTACTAAAGATAACGCCGCCTCATCTATCTCCGCCTTGCCATTTTCTAATTCTGGTGTAGTTTCTAAATTATGCTCTGGATTATTTCCTGGATTAATATTAGAGGTGGAATCAGACCTTTCCTTCATTCTGATAAATTTTTAAATAGTATTTCGTTTATCATACTCAAGAGGGATAATAGCTTATAACTGGGACGAAACCCCTTTACTGGAATCCTCGCTCCCAAACTGAGATGTAGACCCGATCTTTCGAGTCTCGCTTCACAAAACCTTTTAAGCCATCGACCTCAAACGAACTTAAGTTAGTCTGGCGATTGTAAACTCGACGTAGTTTATCTTTGATTCCCGCAGTAGAATCTCCTCCGAGCATTTTTGCCAAAGTTTGCTGCATTGTACCTAAGCTAACAGTCGAACTAAGGGCAATGTCTGTTTGTCTAATTTTCCCTGTGTCATCGGCATGATAGGTCAAATTTACCTGATCGGGAATCACATCGTAATAAACCAGCTCTTTACTATTGGGTTGCCATCCTGTTTTTTCCCTGTTTGGTTTCCCTAAAGTGCTTACTAGTTGGCTTTCCGATGTTCCTGTAGTCAAGATGGGAATATTAATTTCCTCTGCTGAGGGGACATCAACTTTCGTCAAAGTTTTGGGGGTTTTTTCCGTTTCCTCTATATTTTGTTCTTCTCTGGCTTCAGCATCAGCTTTTTCCCTTGCTAACCTAGCTTCTTCGGCAACTTTTTTTAATTTGTTTTTCCTGGCTTCATTTCTCTTCGCTACTTTTTCCGCCTCTGCTCTTTTTCGAGCTTCTTTTGCTTCTTCTGCTTCTGTGGTGGTAGGAAATAAATCAGGTTGACGAGTTGGAGTTTCTACTTGGGCTTGTTGAGAGCTTTCAGGCGATCGCATTAGGTGGGAAATAATGGCAAATCCCGTGGCAAATGTCCCTGCTGCCACCCCCGTGGCAATGAGCAAAAATAAAGCGATGGTAGTTAATAAACCGCGTTTTTTCGGCTTGTTCCCTTTCGGGTCGTAGGCAAAAGTGTTACGACCATTATCGAACCTTTGCTGATCATTAGCAGAAACTCTTTGGGGCGCGACATTTAAAGTCATTCCTGTGGCGTTGGTGGCGTTACTAACTGCACCCACCGCAACCCCTTGCTTAAGAGCATCTAGCATCTCCTGGGCTGTGGAAAAGCGATCGCGAGGATGGAATCGAATGGCGCGATCGATGATGGTACCTAACTCCTGATCCAGATTAAAAGCATGTTCTCTCCAGATTATTTCGCCGTTACGGGGGTCAGTCTCTAGTTCGTGGGGAGACTTCCCTGTGAGTAAGAAAATCGCTGTTAACCCCAGACTGTATAGATCACTAGAATAGATCGGACGACCTGCTGCTTGCTCAGAGGACATATACCCAGGAGTGCCAATGGAAGCAGAATAAATACTGTCGGAATGATGATTAATCTCTGTGGCGATCGCTTCTTTTACTGCCCCAAAGTCAATCAGAAAGGGTAGGTTATCTCCCTGATGCAAAATGATGTTTTCGGGTTTAATATCTCGATGGATTATATGGCGACTGTGAACATATTCGAGGACAGGTAACAGTTGCAACAAAATTTGCCGAACTTGATCGCGATGTAAATTTCCTTCTTCTGACCAATATTGATCTAGGGTGAAGCCTTCGATCCATTCCTGCACTAGATAAAATTTATCCTCTTCGGAAAAATAAGCATAAAGCTGAGGAATCTGGTGGTGTCCATCCCCTAATTCTTCCAGAATCGCTGCTTCTCTTTGAAAACGCTCTTTCATCCATAGAGGAGTCTTGGGATGTTTTACAATCGGTTTCAACTGTTTTAAGACACACTTACGCCGCGAAGGCATGTGAGTATCTTCTGTGAGGTATGTCTCCCCAAAGCCTCCCCGACCAAGAGTTTTAAGAATGCGATAGCGGTTATTTAGGAGTGCAGTCATATTTATGGGGGATGAATGGCTATTAGTTTAATAACAACTCGACTATTCCTATTTTAAGTCGGGGACAAGATGACGACTAACTAAATTAACTAAATTACGGGAAGACAGATGAAGACAAGGTTATTTTAAATCCAATAAACCTTTTTCTTTCAGTTTGGGATTAAACCGAATATCCATGTTAACTCCCCGCTTATTTAATTCTTCAATTACTTCAGCTTCTACCCGTCTAGCAATTTTCTTCTTTATCTTAATTTGCTTTATTTCTTCACTCTGTTGATATTGTGCCTTTTCTTCCTCTGTCATAGCTGGATTTGCGTCAATCGGCTCAGTCCAAAGAGATTTGTCGGCAGCATTTCCTATTGGAGTTGCACCATTTTCTTCGATCCATGACTGGGAAATTTCAGCTAAAATTGTCCGACTTGGGCGAGTAATAGTTTGCACTTTCACCCAATAGCAATGTTGTGGTTGTCGGACTAGATGCTGTTTCAGACTCAGATAAACATCTCGGGAATATCCAACATACTGCATTTCTTGAGCCTGATTAAAGATGGCATATACCCCGATTTTTCCCTGCACATCTTCATCAATACACCCTGACTCATTTAGGTAAGGCAGATATTCTAGTTGAGCCAGAGGAGTTATTTCGATTTGAGTAGACATATTCCGTTATATTCAGTTGTTAAATTAATTTAACGGCAATTTAATGCCTAACTTTTACTTGACCTTGCGGTAAATAGCACAAAGACGACTGGGCTTAAAAATTTTGGCTTGAAACATGAAGTTTGGGGGGACGTTGATGATAATGTAATCATCGCAGTTATGATATCGCTCAAATTCTCTGGGCATTCCCTTGGGAGTCTGTTGACTATAGGGTACGGGTTGAAATAATTGATTCGTAAAGATAATTTCAGTTTCCTGTAGCCTTTGACTGATTTGTTCAGTAAAAGTCTTATTCGTCAACAAGCTAACTAACATTTCCTTGGCTTCGACATTGAGAGTGAAGCTGGTATTATAATTCTTGACTATTTTTAAACCCATTTTTTAGGTGTCGATAATATATATCGATAATATAAAAAGACTAAAGAGCATCGTATCAGAAATTTTCAGTCGAATTCTATCTGTTCACTTTTTGTATCTAAAATA
>CALLPS010000383.1 GCA_938015355.1 uncultured Pleurocapsa sp. | reverse complement strand
AGATGTTACGAATGTGGTGCAGGTTAGCCAACCACCAATTGCCATATAGGCACAGGGGAAGAGCAGAATACCAGACCATCCTACGAATACGAAGCGATCGCGCTTGAGCCAGTCATCCACGGCATCGAAAATGCCGCGCTTCGCTGGGGCGCGTCCTACTGCTATTGTCATATTTTTTAATCCTCTTGCTTAGATAATGTTAGGCTGCAAGATTTGTCAAACTCGCGCGTTCCCTTGCCCCCATGTTCGGGTAAATGCCTTTCGGCAGCGTGGGATCGCTCGTTAAAATGTACTTTTCTATCATGTTTTTCGGCAGCTATCCTAAATATTGTTAGGAAGTGCCAAGTTTTATAAAACTTTACCAGATTGCCAGGTGATTTTTCCTGTAATCAGATGAAATTGTTCTTAAAATACCGTTACAGAATAGATTTCTTCACAACATTAAACTAACTATCTCAAAATAACATGAAAACACTTCTAACAGTTGACTAAAGGTGACTATGAGAATAGAATCCACTTCATCTTTCCGTTAAAAGCAGCCCTTAAATAATTATTAGCAAAAAATTTACAAAATGACATACTTCTGATCAAACATAGGGAAAAAACTATGTCTAATATAAAGCAGGGTAAATCTTGATATTGATTCTAGTTAGAGGTTTTAGAGGAAGTAGGATTGAGGAGAAAGCTGGTGCCTAACTTTAATGGTCACGGATCTCCCCATGTCCTCACTTTGATGAGAAAGATTAAGAAAAAAGGAAGATCGATATTGATTAACCTAAAGAAAGTACTGAAAAATTTCATTATATAGACCAAGGTGATTCTGATGAGCAATAAATATCTTAAGTTGTCCCTCTGGTTGTCTCAGAGTGGTTTGATTTTGACCACTTTACTCTTGTCTTCTGGTCTAACTGTTGCTGAAGCGGCTGATCCAGCCTCAATCTTGTTAACCCAGTCATCACAACTAGAAAAGCTGCCATCAGATCAACAAATTCAATCACAAATTGAAACTGAGGCGAACCGTTTCTTTAGTCGTACCATGGCTCAGTTCAACTTGATAATTTTAGCTACTTTAGCAATACTATTAACAGGTGCGATCGCTTCTTTATGGCTATTACGCAAAACTGTTGTGCGGGAAGTTGCTCATCTTGTCAGTACTAATCTTAAGGAACTAAATACTGCTAAAGCTGAACTTACAAGAGTTACCCAGGAGTTACAAACTCTATTACAAAATGCTCGCCAAACGAACCAGCACTTAGAGGGGGAGGTAGCAGATTTCCACACAGAATTAAGCCAAAAACGAGCAACTATTTCTCAGCTAATAGCAGATCTTAGTGACACCCAACAACAGGGGCTAAAAACTATTGACGGCGAAATAACTACTTATCAAAAAAATTTAAGTCAATTAGAGGCGGGATTTCAGCAACAAATTAGAGAGCTTGAGACAAATACCGAACAGCAAAGAGATCTGGTTCTCAAAAATATGACTAAATTGAGTTCTGAGTTTATGCCCCAGATTGATCTAATGCAGACAGAAGTGAGGCAACAACAAGTTACTGTCTTAAAATCCTTACAACAAGCACAAACTAATTTCACCGAACAATTGTCTCAGTTGCAGGGAGCAGCACAACAAAAACGGGATCAATTAGGACAAAAACTGCAACAGTTAAGTGCTCAACTAGCACCCCAGATAACTCAATTTCAAACTGATCTACAAGAGCAAGCACAACAGTTTAGGGAAAACTTAGAAGGCTCGGAAGTTGAATTTGCAAGTCAATTAGCAACCCTGCAAGCACAAGCACAACAGCATCAAGATAATACGGTGTTGAATCTTACTCAACTAGAAGCTAAATTTACGAAACAGATCGCACAATTACAAACTAATGCCGCCCAAAAAGTTGAGCAACAGCAGCAGATAACAGCGAAGAATCTAGAAAAATTAGGGATTGAACTTGCTCATCAATTAGGAGAATCCCAATCTAAAATTAACCAGCAAGTAGAGCAAACCCTAGCAAATATAAATCAGCTAGAAAGTGAATTTGCTAATGATGTCGCTCAAGAAAATTCAGCAATTCAAACGAAACAAGAACAAGCACGAGGAAACTTAGTACAATTACAAACCGAACTTAATCATCAATTTACCGCAGCACAATCAGAAATACAACAGCGTCAGGAATTAATAGTTCAAGATCTCAAACAGTTACAACTCAAAAATACTGCCCAGCTTGAGGAAATACACACCGATGCCCAAACTCGTAAAGAGCAAATTCTCGCCGATTTAGCCCAAATTACCCCTCAAGACATTGCCGCAACTGCCTTAAGCGAAATCCAACAAAATCTGCAAACCCTAAGTCAACCCATAGAAAGTCTGCAACAGAATCATCCCCAGTTATTTCTTAATCCCGATGATTATATCGAGGAAGGAAAGCAGCTATTAGCCCAAGAAAAATATCCAGAAGCGATCGCTCTATTTGATCAAGCTTTAGAACTCAAACCAGACAATCCCCAGGCTTGGAATCAGCGGGGAATAGCATTACGGGAGTTACAAAAATATGAAGCGGCGATCACGGCTTTTAATAAGGCGGGGAGAATGGAACCTAGTTTTGCTGAAGCTTGGTGCAATCGGGGTATTACCTTAAGTCGTCTGAAACGATATCAAGAGGCGATTGATAGTTATAATCGAGCCGTAGAGATTCAACCAGATTATTATCAAGCCTGGGTAGATCGGGGTGTCGCTTTGGGCATGTTACTCCAAAATGAACCCGCTTTCCAATCCTTTGAGCGGGCAGTAGAAATTCAACCAGACAATGCTATCGCTTGGATGAATCGAGGGATGGCGTTAGAAATGTTGGAACGGGATCAAGACGCTCTCACTTCTTTTGCTCAGGCAGTAGAGTTAAATCCGCAATTATCAAAAGCTTGGAACTATCGAGGGAAAATCCTGATTAAACTAGAAAGATATCAGGAAGCGATCGCCAGTTTTAATCTAGCCTTGTCAATTCGTGATGATTATGCCGAGGTTTACTACAACAAAGCCATCTGTCATGGGATGTCCGATCAAGTTGAGTCGGCAGTGGATAACTTAAAACGGGCAATTGAACTCAATGAGAAATATCGACAACAAGCCCAAAGCGATCGCTATTTTGAGCAGATTTCCCAAAATGAGCTGTTTAAAAATCTTTGATCAAAAAAGAGTAAATCTTGTTAGATGCGATCGCCTGGAATAATTTTGGAGTGCTTTTGCTTTCTGTTTCGGTCTTAAGTTTCGGTCTTAAGTTAACCTGAGTTCGGGATAATTGGAATAGCAATTCTAGATAAAAGATATAGGAATAAAGGATATGGGAAACTAGCATTGAAACGACTGATTATTTATGCATTTGATGAATTAAATATTCAAACAATTGGCTCAGTAATTTTATTGTCCAATAAAAGTTC
>CALLPS010000382.1 GCA_938015355.1 uncultured Pleurocapsa sp. | reverse complement strand
ACCTGCCATTTCCGAATCCGAGATTGATCGGCACCCTGTTTGATTATTTCCAGATACTCTCGTGCCTCAAAAATAGTCATTTCCTTGGTTTTTTTACCTTTTTTCGTAATATCAAGGGCTGTTTGGGGCAATGCTAACTGTTGATGTTGGAAACGCACAATATTACTATAGCTACCATCGCTACCGACAAGGTAAATCGTTCCGTTATAGAAATCCCAGGTATTCTCGACAATATTCCACTCAGCGGAGCGTGCAACTACGATTTGACTGACAGAGCGACGAGATCGATCTAGTACGGTCAAGTTTTTCATCCGCTTACCGTCAAATTCCTCGGCATAAAATAAGCGCGTCAATACTTCTTTTTCTTCGCCATTCTTGGTTTCGATCTCGGCATATTCGGGCAAGAGAATATTCTTCGTTTCAAAGTTGGCTCTAGTTTTACCCAATGCTTCGTTGAGAGTTGCAGAAGCTTGATAAGTGGCGATAGGGGCAATAAAATTGTTGAACCATAAAGTGATTGCTACGATACATAAACTAAAAGCGATCGCAGGCATAATGAGACGATAGATATTGACCCCAATACTCCGTAGGGCAATTAGTTCACTGTCGCTAGAAAGACGACTGTAGGTCATTAATGTCGCTAACAACATTGACATAGGAAAGGCAAATACGATGAATTCTGGCATTCTCAACAACAGAATTTTTGCTGCCACTCCCCAATGTAATCCTGAATCGGTCACCTTACGGATCAATTCAAATACAGCCCCAATAGATAACCCCAAAGAGGTAAATATCCCCATGCCAAACAAAAACGGTAGAATCAGCTCCCTAATGATGTAGAGATTCATCACGGACAAACCGATACTTTGGCGCTCAATTAGTTTGAAGGGGTCAATTTTCATAAAAAAAATGAACAGAAAAATTCAACCGTAGCCTAACCTTAATTTTCCTAAGTGTTAACAATTGATGATGGTTTATGATTTTTTGGCATTATCTTTTGTCATTATCTTGATTTCGGCGATCGCATATTTCCTGTAACTGGACTTGATGCTCCCATGCCCAATCTGCCATAGCTTGTAGGGGTTTAATTAATTCCATGCCAAAAGTAGTTAATTTGTACTCCGTCTTAGGTGGGACGACAGGATAAACTTTTCGATTTACGATACCGTCATGCTCAAGCCTTCTCAATGTTTGAGTCAACATCTTTTTGGAAATACCTGGTATTTCTCGCTGAATTTCACTATATCGTTTAGTACTTTGTTTCAGTACATAAAGTACGGGCAATGTCCATTTGTCACCAACGATGTTAATCAATTGACGTACAGGACAGTTTTTAGTTAGGAGGGGTTCTTGTTTATCTATGGGCACCATAAGGTAACTATATACTTAAATAGCACTTAGTTGTTAAAAAGAGTCTACACAAGTCATAATTAAATCGAGCTAACATAATCTTTATTATAAATTTATATTGCTATGCCACTAAATAGCGTCATCGTCAGCAAAGCTCTTGGCACATCTTTGCTAATTTTGCTTTTAACCAGTTGTGGTCAGCAACAGCCAGAAGCTCAATCCCCTCCTCCAGCAGTGGTGGTAGAGACTAAAGATTTAGAGAGTAATAGTATTCAATCAAGTTCGGAATTTGTCGGTAGTTTAGAAGCGAGGCAGAGAGTTGCTTTAGCTCCTAGAGTTGATGGGCGAGTACTTAAGATTGCCGTCAAAGAAGGTGATGCCGTCAAACAAGGAGATTTAATCGTCGAGCTTCAGCTAAATAGAGAACAGGGAGAGGTAGAAGCGGCTAAATCCCAGGTTAATATTCAAAGAGCCAATGTCAGTAATGCGGAGGCAGAATTGCGGGTTGCGGAAGCAGAAGTTGCACAAGCGATCGCCGAAGTAGAGCAAGGGAAAGCAGATCTCCGAGAAAAAGAAGCCGATTTAGCCTTAGCCAACACCAACATGGCAAGAGCTGAGTTTTTGGTCAAAGAGGGAGCACAATCTCAACAAAACCTCGATGATAGCACCAGAGATATTAATACTGCACAGGCTCAGATAGATGCCCTGAAAGCAGCTTTAAGCTCTAAACAGAAAGCCTTGAGTGCCACCCAAGCCAGGGTCACTTCTGCTCGTTCGGCGATCGCAGGACAACAAGCCGCCCTGAAACAAGCGGAGACGAGAGTTAACATTGCCACCGAAGACCTCGATTTCAATCGGATTACGGCTCCCATAGACGGGATTGTCGGCAATATCGAACCTAAAGTGGGAACATACCTCGAAGCAGGAAATCAAATTACCAATATCACTCAAAATAATGCCCTAGAGTTAAATATTGGTATTCCTGTAGAGCAGGGGAGCAAACTTAAACTGGGTTTACCTGTAGAAATTATTGATCGTCAGGGAAATGCGATCGCCGAAGGAGGTATTAGTTTTATCTCGCCACGGACAGATCGTAGTAGCCAGGCGATTTTAGTTAAAGCAGCATTTAATAATGATGGCAGGTTAAAAGACGATACCTTTGCTAGGGCGAGAGTTATTTGGTCAGAAAAACCAGGAATCTTGATTCCCACCGTGGCAGTATCCCGTATTGCAGGGAAGAGTTTTGTCTTTGTGGCGCAAGAAACCGAACAAGAAGATGGTTCCACTGCTTTAGTGGCAAAACAAAAACCAGTAGAGCTGGGAGCAATTCAAGGTCAAGCGTATCAAGTGATTTCAGGCTTAGAGTCAGGCGATCGCTTAATCACTTCGGGAATTCTCAATCTTGCCGACGGTACACCGATTAACAGTCAACAGTCAACAGTATATAAAGACAAGTAGATAAGGCCTTTGTTACTTCAGATTTCAGATTTCAGATTTCAGATTTCAGACTCCTCACTCCTTAAAGCTTTTTCATAAATCATCTAATAAATAATTAAGCATGATCTTCAGTATTGCCGATACCTTTATTAAAAGACCAGTCTTGACAACGGTATGTGCTGCCATCATTGTGCTTATTGGTGGCATCAGTATTCCCATGTTGCCGATTTCTCAATTGCCCCAGGTAGCACCAATCCAAGTGGAAGTGAGTTCTGCCTATATTGGCGCAGATGCAGAAACTGCCGAGACTAACGTTACCACCATTGTTGAGCGAGAAATTAATGGGGTAGAGGACATGAGCTATATCTCTTCTAATACCAGCAATGATGGTATTAGCAATATAGTTGTTTCCTTTCCTCCAGATACGGATCGGAATATTGCTCAAGTCAACGTCCAAAATAGAGTCGCTTTATCTGAACCTCAGCTACCTGGATCAGTACAGCAGACTGGGGTAACTGTGCAAAAATCTTCCCCAGATTTGTTATTAGGAATTGCTTTCTATGCTCAGAATGGAGAATACGATGACCTGTTTTTGAGTAACTATTTAGATCTTTATGTACTTGACCAAGTAAAAAGAATTGATGGTGTAGGACGAGCTATTATTTTTGGCGAAAGAAAATATGCGATGCGTCTCTGGCTTGATCCTGATGCCCTAGCCTCCCGTAATTTAAGTTCGAGAGATGTGGTTAATGCCATAGAAGAGCAAAACATTCAAGTAGGTGCAGGGAGCATTGGTAAACAGCCTTCCCCCGATAATCAGCAATTTGAGTTTACCCTCCGTGCGACTGGAAGATTAAAAAGCGCAGCCGAATTTGATAATTTGGTTGTGGGCAGGGGAGAGAGTGGTAATTTAATCAAGCTTAAGGATATTGGACGAGCCGAACTTGGGGCAGAAAACTATGACACTTCGGCAGAATTTAAAGGCAATCCTGCGGTGGGGATGGGTATCTTTCAACTGCCAGGTAGTAATGCCTTAGATGTTGGTAGTGCGGTTAAAGAGACAATTGCCGAATTATCTCAAGACTTTCCCCCAGGAATGAACTATGAAATTGCCTTAGATACCACCGAGTTTGTTCAGGTATCAATGACGGAGGTGATTAAAACTCTAGTTCAGGCAATTTTACTGGTAGTGTTAATTATTTTTATCTTTCTCCAAGACTGGCGGACAACAATTATTCCTGCGATCGCCATTCCCGTATCTTTGATTGGTGCTTTTGCCTTCCTCAATGTCTTTGGGTTTCAAATTAATACCCTGACACTATTTGCTATGGTACTGTCTACTGGGTTAGTGGTGGATGACGGTATTGTAGTGGTAGAAGCGATCGCAACTAAAGTCGAACGGGGAATGAAACCGAAGATAGCGGCGATCGATACCATGAATGAGTTGAGTGGGGCGGTAATTGCCACATCTTTAGTATTAATGGCGGTATTTATTCCCGTGTCTTTTTTTCCTGGCTCAACAGGGGTAATCTTTAAACAGTTTGCGTTAACGATTGTCTTTGCCGTAGCTCTTTCTACCTTTAACGCCCTGACTTTTTCCCCCACCATGGCAGGAATTTTGTTACGACCTGCCAAAGAAAGAAGAGGTATTCTCGGCAAGATATTTAATAAATTTAATCAGGTATTCGATTGGATTACCACCAAATATACTCAAGCGATTACCTTCTTAACTAAAAAGTATATCCGTCCCTTTGTGATCGCAGGTTTTACGGCTCTAATTCTGTTTACCTATTTCCTCTATAACCTTATTCCTACAGGCTTTATTCCCGAAGAAGATCAGGGTTATTTCTTTACTATTGTTCAAGCTCCTGATGGCGTATCTCTTAACTACACTCAGAAAGTAATGGCGCAAGTCGGGGATAAAATTGCCGAGTTTGAAGATATTCAGAGCTATTTTGCCCTAAGCGGGTTTGGTTTTGAAGGGAATGGTAGTAGTCGAGGCTTCGTCTTTGGCAAGCTTAAGCCTTGGGAGGAAAGACCAAGACAAGATCAGTCAGTCTATTCCATTTTGGGTCGCCTTAATGGTTCTTTTCAGAGTATTGGAGAAGCCAGAGCTTTTGCCGTTAATGCTCCCCCTGTCAGAGGCTTAAGCACCTTTGGTGGATTTGAATTTCAACTCCAGGATCGCCGAGGGTTACCGATTTCGGTATTAGTAGAAAACGCCAATAAAATGATTGGTGCCGCTAACCAAAGACCAGAAATTGCGGCAGCTTTCACCCAGTTTGCCGCTAATACTCCCCAGATAGAAGTTGAAGTAAATCGAGATCGCGCTAAAGCTCTGGGAGTTGAGATCGATGAGGTATTTGATACCCTTCAGTCCTATCTTGGCTCGCAATACGTAAATGACTTTGTACTGGGGCAAAGACAATATCGAGTTTATGTACAAGCCGATGGCGATTTCCGTTCTAATCCCCAAGACATCGAAAAACTTTATGTTAGTTCTAGCGATGGACAGTTGATATCTCTAGATACTTTAGTCTCGCTAAAAGAGTTTACAGGGCCTCAAACCATTACTCATTACAATCTCTTCCGTGCGATCAAGATTCAAGGCTCCCCTGCCCCTGGCTATAGTACAGGACAAGCAATTCAAGCGATGGAAGAAGTGGCAGCAGAGATCTTACCCAACAGTTTAGGCTACGAATGGACGGGGACAGCCTTAGAAGAAAAATCTGCTGGAGGACAATCGGCAATTATCTTTGGCTTAGGACTGTTAATGGCATTCCTCGTCTTAGCCGCCCAATACGAAAGCTATGTCGATCCAATTATCATCATGTTAACTGTCCCTCTTGCTGTCTTGGGAGCGATCGCCGCTATCTGGTTAAGAGCAAATATCCTCCAAGCTGGCAGCATTTGGCCCATCATTAATAATGATGTCTACGTTCAAGTTGGGCTAGTGATGTTAATTGGACTGGCTAGTAAAAATGCCATTCTGATTGTGGAATATGCTAACCAACTAAAAGAACAGGGCTTAAGTACCTCAAAAGCAGCAATTAAGGCAGGACAAGAACGTTTTCGACCAATTTTGATGACTGCTATCTCTAGTTTGGTAGGTTTCTATCCTTTGGTAGTTGCTACGGGGGCAGGAGCATCTAGTCGCTGGTCATTAGGAACAACGGTTTTTGGCGGCATGTTGTTTGCCACAGCTCTAACTTTGTTTTTGGTTCCCTCTCTGTATATTGTGATTAAAGGTCTAGAATCTTTGCTCAAAAAGGATAAAGACTCAGGAGGTTCAAGTGGCAATGGGAAGAATAATTCTAATAATGGTCATGTTCTTACCAGAGAACAATCGGCAGCAGAATTAGCAACTCAGTACAAGATTGAGCAATCTGATCAAAATCCCCAAACACTCTAGCGTAGCCGTACACAGTTAGATTGAGACAAAGTTTAGCTATCTGCTCGTAAGGATAAAGGATAAATGATGAAGGATAAATGATGAAGGATAAATTTACACTCTCAAGCTGGATGTCCTAAGCTAAATCCGTAATGCTATATCATTAAGTTCAAGTGGCACTGAGAAATTATCCATGGCAACCACACAAAACTTAGTTCTTCCGAACCACAGGATTTTTCACCGCTTAATTTTGGTGGTAAGTTTGACCATGATTTTTAGTTTTGGCTTAGGAACTGTTTGTTTACCTGCTACAGCACTATTAAGGCAACATCATGAAACTCCGAATGTTTTACGTTACCATGCTCAAGACTCATTGAAAGATCGTGACGGAAATACTTGGCAAGTAGTGTTATTTCCTGATAGTCGGCAAAAACCGATCACATCATATTATCTGCGCCTGGTGGGATTTCCTGGAGTCAATTCTTTTATTCATCCCCAATCCTTAGAGATTTTAACTGATCAAGGTCAGATATTAACTGCAAGGGATGCTTATGCCCAATCTGCCCCTGCGCCAAATGTTGGTCAATACGATTTGACATCAATTGTTACCCAACTACCATTGAAGGGGAGTCTAAAATTGGCTGTGCCGCTTCAGAATCATCGTGAATTGGCTCTCAAGATTTCTCCTAAAGTTCTTGAAGAATGGCAGCTATTAATTAAAGAAATTGAACCAAACTGGATTTAATTGACATCAGGAATAAGCTAGGATTAAGAACTTCAGGGATTATTCTCTAAAAGCTAGAAAAATATTGTCAATGCTAATTTAGCTTAAGTTTTTGGGCAGAATAAGGTTGAAATAAATCGCTTAAGTTAGCACTGAATATTTGAATTTTTGATTCTGATCATAGGGTTAAAATTTCTTGGTCAAAACAGATTTTTTACTACATTGCGATTTTAGATTGATAACTGAATCTGGTTTTTAATTAAGATCATCGATTCATCTCAATTTAATCGCTAGAATGGACTCATAATTCAAACGCGAATTGTCTTCAAAATTTCCCCAACTGAAAACACTCTTATTTTTAAGCAACACTAATTACCTGAGATCAATGACTGAACTAACTCAAGATTTATCCTTAGCTCAAGCTCGATCTTTGATTGATAGTTATGCTTTTGATTTGGGGCGTGATGATGCCGAAAAGCTTTTACAGTACTGGCTCGATGTATACCACCCTAGCTGGATTAGATTAGCAACTATTGAAGCCCTTTACCTGGGACGCTATAAAGCGATCTCGATTGAACATATTCTCAATGTTTGGTTGCGACTAGGGAACCCTAATCCCCATTTTACCTATGAATTTGAACGGTTAATTTGTCGTAAATTACCCAAGCATTTGACTGATTTATCAGATTTAACAGAAAGTGCCACTCGAACTGGTAATGTTAACGGGCATCAAACAAATTTAGAGTCTCAATCTAAAACAGCAGTATCTATCGGGCAGGAAAAAGATAATGTGGTTGTAATGGTTGTGGAAAAAGACACTCTGAAATTAGAACAATCTGTGGGGAATTCTGGAGATTATAAAAAAAATTATCAAAAGCCGAACCTGTCTTTAATTTCGGCTATGGAACAATCCTATCAGTCTAATTGGTCAGAATTTACAGAAGGAGGCAATATTATTCATCAGTTTATTCCCTTGCCCGACGTGTCTTCCTTTTTCAATAAGCTTAAAACATTTGGCGAATCAAAGTCATAAGAGCAGAGATTTATATTACAATCTGTAAAGATAAAGCTGCTTTTCGGGAACTAGAAATTTAATGCGCGTAGCAATCGTTGGTGCAGGATTAGCAGGCATGGCAACAGCTATTGATTTAGTTGATGCTGGTGCCGAAGTAGAGATATTTGAATCTCGCCCTTTTGTGGGGGGGAAAGTTGGCAGTTGGGTCGATAAAGATGGCAATCACTTAGAAATGGGTCTCCATGTCTTTTTCGGCTGCTACTACAATTTATTTGGCTTGATGGCAAAGGTTGGGGCACTTGATAATCTTCGTCTCAAGCAACATACCCATACTTTTATTAATGAAGGTGGTCGAGTTGGAGAGCTGGATTTTCGCTTCCTTACTGGTGCGCCTTTTAATGGCTTAAAGGCTTTTTTTACTACTTCTCAACTTTCGACGGTAGATAAAGCAGCTAATTCTTTGGCATTAGGTACTAGTCCCATTGTTAGGGCTTTGATTGACCCAGATGGGGCGATGAAAACCATCCGCAATTTAGATGCGATCAGTTTTGCTGACTGGTTTCGTAGTCATGGCGGCAATAATGGCAGCCTGAGAAAGATGTGGCACAGGAACTTTACGGGGTATATATTTGGTTCTGGACCAAAATTGTGGTCGTAATTTCAACGGGTTGATGTCTATTCTGGTTTGTACTAGTAGTAAAGGGTAGCGGGATCCCTCCTTTATTCTTTGCAATTTTTCACGTCATTTGTCGATTCATAACAAAGGGCATTAATGCTTGATTTTTTTTAATGAATGGAGGCTTTTGGTTGCTGAAGTAACTGTAGTCTGTCGCCGCCAGCAGCCAACGGCGTGTCAAATCGCAATGAGTTGCGCGTTTGGAACTC
>CALLPS010000381.1 GCA_938015355.1 uncultured Pleurocapsa sp. | reverse complement strand
GTAGAGCTAACTTTAATAGTGCCCAGGTTAGTAATGTTGACTTTAATAATTCTAATCTTAAGAGTGCTGATTTTAATGGTGCCGATTTCAATAGTTCCTTCCTTAATAATGCCAACCTTGATCGTGCAATTTTAAGTAGAGTTGAAAATCTCACTTTTTCCCAACTTAAATCTGCCTGTAATTGGGACAAAGCTTTCTATAAAGTTAACTGGAATCAAGAAGATTCTCAATGGATAATTGATGAGATAGCTAATAAAGAATATATTGACAAAATAAAGCACGATCAATCTTCTGATCCTGAAAAGAGGGTTGATTGCCTTCTCTGGGATAAAAAAAGTAGTTAACTGTTTTGATAGCTTATTACTCTATTTTTTGTTTGGCAATTTTGCGATCGCATCTGGGTGATCGCATCTGCATCAACCACGGCATTATCACTTCTTTTTAACTTGCCTTTATTATGCTCCTATTCGACTGTCTTTAATTCCCTCCAGAGATTACTAAAGCATAATCTTGATATTGCTCGTCTTCATCAATAAGTCCTGAACCAATAGCCTCCGCAGCAATCTCAACTGTCTACAATCCTGTTTCTGGGGATTTGATTACCACTCCTTCAACATTATTGACTGTATCTGGTTAACCTGTTTCATTAAAATCGTTACCCAGATAATCTTTTCCACTAGGACTACGAAGGATTAAATTCAGACTAATCCAGTACCTTATCAAAATTACGCTTTTGAACGCAAATTGGTATAACTGGCACATCTGCAGTATTCCAGAGGTTCTCTATACAGATCATGGCAGTGATTTTACCTCCCAACATATAGAACAAGTTACGAAATGAGTCAGGAAACTGGATTATGTTATGGAACTGTCAGAAAATATTTGAAACAGATTACCAAAGAAATTTGATTTTTTTGAACTGCAAAGATAACAAATAGAGTATGGTTTTAAACATCCGTATATTGTGTATGAAAAAATTTCGCTTTATCTGCTTTATCTGCCTCATTTTCTCAGTAATCTTAATTATTACTAAAATTTCTTCTGCCCAAATAACTACTCCCATTCCCAAACCAATTGAAAAGTCAAAACTCTCTGTCAGCTTGTCAGAAATCGTTCAAATTCCTAATAGTGGAACACATCGAGTTCGAGCTGCTCGCTTGAACCTAATTACCCATGTAGGAGACGGTAGCGGAAGATTATTTGTTAACGATATGCGGGGCAAATTATATGTCATTGTTGACGGTGCTGCTACTGAGTATATGAATCTGAAACAGCTAATTTGCGCTGACTTTACCTATGAAAGTAGTCAACAGGGGTTCGCTTATTTTACTTTTCATCCAGAATTTGCTGGCAATGGGATTTTTTATACTGTAACTAGCGAAATTAAAGATAGCGGTACTCCTGATTTCCCCGTTACCAAAACGATTCTTGACAGTGATAAGAACATCATCGAAAGTTCCCATCACGACGTAATTCGCGAGTGGAAGGTGACAGATCCTTTGAGCAATACTTTCGCAGGAATATCCCGTGAAATTTTGCGGATTGAAGAACCTTACCCAGATCATAATATTGGACAATTAGGCTTTAATCCCAATGCCAAACCAGGGGATGATGATTATGGTTTGCTTTATATTGCCGTAGCTGATGGCGGTAGTGACGGCTGGCCCGTTAGCGATACCGACCCCTTAAATAATGGGCAGGATTTGGCGACACCACTGGGTAAAATACTCAGAATTAATCCTTTAGGAAATAATAGTGCCAATGGTCAATATGGTATTCCTAAAGACAATCCTTTTGTTGCAGATAAAGATCCTCATACTTTAGATGAAATTTGGGCTTACGGACTGCGTAATCCCCATCGTTTTAGCTGGGATACTGGTGGCGATAGCAAAATGCTGATTGCTGATACTGGTCAAGCTTTTATTGAAGAAGTGAATCTCGGTATCAAAGGAGCTAATTATGGTTGGGGCGAGCGGGAAGGTACTTGGGTTATTAAAGAAAAAAATGAAAATCTTTTGTTTGCTTTACCTAAAGATGATGCAAAATATAATTACACTTATCCCGTTGCTCAATACGATCATGATATTCCCCCCGAAATAGAAGGCTACTACGGAATTGCAATTACAGGTGGTTACGTTTATCGAGGCAAGGCAATTCCCGAATTAATTGGTCAATATATTTTTGCTGACTTTGTTAGTGATGCGCGATTTTTTCATGTTCCCATAGATGACCTGGTTGACGGCAAACAGGCAACAATTAAGGAACTCAGACTCTTTGATGGAGAACAGGAAGTTTCTTTCCTCGATCTCATTGGCAAAGAAAGATCTGATGTGCGATTTGGGGTAGACGAAAAGGGAGAAATCTATGTAACATCCAAGCAAGATGGTAAAGTTAGAAAACTTGTTCCTGCTGCGAAAAATCGATCTTGATTTGCTGGGTATTTTCTTATCGATTAGAAACTATTAATCCAGAAAAGCTGGAACTTTTAAAATTAATTAGACAGTAAATAATTGCTCATTAATTTGAATAAAACTAGTAGAGTATTACCTGGTTTTCATTAGTTTATAATAATAAAACGCAAGAACTACTATGATTTTCTAGGGCACCCCTGGAATTTGAAGACGGATGCGATAAAGACTGGTTCTGGCAGTAATATAAAGAGTTTGATAATCGTCATCGCCCCAAGCTATATTTGCAGGGGGTTCGGGGGTTTTAATAATGCCCAGTAAATTCCCTTGGGGAGAAAAAACCCAAACTCCTTCTGGTGCAGTACTATAAATATTTCCTTTGATATCTACTTTCATGCCATCTGCTGCCCCTTTTTCACTGGGGGATTCTAGTTCAGCAAAAACTTTGCCATTTTTTAGCATTCCGTCTGGCTGAATATCAAATACGCGAATATGGCCCTCTTCTGAATCATTCACATATAGTTTTGTTTCGTCGGGGGAAAAGACAATACCATTAGGACGGACAAAATCATCTACTAGCAAAGTTAATGTCCCGTCTGGTGCGAGTCGGTAAACACCATAAAAACCTAATTCTTCCTGTTCAGGTTCAATGCCATAGGGAGGATCGGTAAAATATATGCTACCATCGGATTTCACGGCTAGATCGTTAGGACTATTTAATTGCTTGTCTTGATATCGATCAGCTAGAGTTACGACCTGTCCATCTTTCTCTGTACGGGACACGCGACGATTGCCATGTTCTCCAGTAATTAAACGCCCTGCCAGGTCAAAAGTATTACCATTAGCATTGCCAGAAGGTTGACGAAAAATTTCGGTTTCTTGCTTTGGCTGCCATTTATAAATAGTATTAGCTGGAATATCGCTAAATAATAGAAAGCCATCGGGATGCCAAACAGGTCCTTCAGTAAATTCAAAACCTGCTGCGACCTTTTCAACTTGAGTATTAGGAGCCAGAATTTCTCCAAAATTATTTTGTTTGGTATAAAACTTATGTATCATTACGTGTCGGTAAGTTTCACCTGGGCGCAAAATAACCGTGGGAAAGTTAGGCTGATTCACTGAATTTGGGAAATGTTGTGTCTCCAAGCACAGACCTTGATGATTTTGATAAACAACACCTCCTTTCCCTAATGTTTCAAGCTCACCGAAATTGCCAGAGAAAAACTGCATTCCTGGTTGATTAGTGTAAAGCTCCATTACCCTTCCAGACTGAGGTTCGTACAAAGTAGCTGCCAGTTTTATCTTGTCTGATTTTTCATCGTTTAAAACATAATTGAGGTCGTAGCCTCCTGGATATTTTTGCTTTAGGGTGTTTCTAAGCTGATTCATTCCCTCACCAATCAACCGAGGCTGGATGAAATCATATGGTGTATCTTCAACTGATTCGATCTCTCCTGTAGGTATGAGCTGTTCGTTACTAGGAGTATATCTATCGGCATCGATGGTTAAATATTGTCCTAAAATGTTCCCGCGATTATGACCAGCCAAGTTCCAATAAGAGTGGTTAACGAGGTTAACAGGCGTAGGCTTATCGGTCGTTGCGGTCATTTCCAGCTTCAACTTATTATCTTTAGTCAGAGTGTAAATAGCTGTCACGATTAAATTACCTGGATAGCCTTCTTCTCCGTCAGGACTGATATAAGTTAGTTTTAGTGCCTGTCCTTGATCGGTTTTAATTGGCTCGGCTTGCCAAACCACTCTATCAAAACCTTTATCACCACCGTGTATGTGATGGGGAGGGGCATTAGCAGCTAAATTATAGTCTCGACCATCGATAGTGAACAGAGCATCTTTAATCCTGTTAGCGACGCGACCGACAACTGCTCCAAAATATAGATAGCGGTTAGCTGCAAAATAGTCTTCTGGACTATTAAATCCAAGTACTACATCGTCTAGCTTACCTTGATTATCAGGCAAGTGTAATTCGGTTAGAATCGCGCCATAGTTAGTTATCTTTGCTACTAAACCATTGGTATTGGTTAAGCTATAAAGCTCGACTTTTTGACCGTCTTGAGTCTGACCGAATTCAATTTTCGTTACACTATTGTTTTCTGTTGCGTGAGCTCGATTTGGCTTCAGTCCCCTGTAGGAATCTACATTTACTACAAGTAAACTCATTCCCATCATGGTAAAAACTGTGAGGAATTTTCTTGACATTGAGCAATTGAAAATATTTTCATTTGTGGTAATTGTAGTCTTATTACGCCACTTAATAATTTTAAAATTTACATCTTGAGTGTCATTTAATTCTAAAGATTGAGTCTCGTTTATTCCTACAATTTACACTCAAATACTTCATAGTGTTTGTCTATCAATATTTGTCAAGTAATTTACATATTTCATCGGTATAAGCCGCTGCACTATCACTCCACTTTTGTAAATCACTTTGTGCTGAGGGGTACTCTTGCTGCTGTAGCTGTTGTAAGACTTGATTTGCAGCTTGTTGAGGTTGATCGGGATCGATCGCAATAATTGCTTTTCCCCCTGCTTCTACTCCCGCGGTATTGAGCTGACTAATGATTGCCCAACGACACATGGATGCTGCTTCGGCGATGGGGAAGCCAAATCCTTCTCGATCTGATAAGAATATCACTGCATTTGCCTGACGATACCACTGTGCTAATGCTTCGTCAGCGACATAGCCTTGATAATGTATCCAGGGGATGTCTTTAATTGATTCGAGGAAAGTTTCTCCTGCTGTTTGAGTCGATTTATTCAGCCCACCAACTAAATGTAATTCCCAATCACGATGATCGGTTTCACGAATTGCCTGGGCTAGTTTTACTGTCTCTTGAAGGCGTTTTGCCACGGGATCGATTCTGCCGACGTAAAGTAAAAATGGCTTGTCT
>CALLPS010000380.1 GCA_938015355.1 uncultured Pleurocapsa sp. | reverse complement strand
ATTTTTTCGCTCTGCGCTTTAGAAGTTGCTTTTTGGGCAAAAAGATTTAGTATTCCGATGGTGGTATTTGGCTGGGAAAATCAATTGCGCTCCTTATCTTCATTCCGTCGTTGGGTGCGGGATTTTGTCATGAATACCACGAATTTATATCTTGCTGGTAATCAGGATGGTGCAGAGGTAATGCAAAGCTGGGATTATTCAGGGCAAATTGAGGTCATGCCCCAAATGGGAGTAGATACTGATTTATTTGCTCCTAGTAAAAAAGAGCAGCAAGATAGATTTAATATTGGCTTTTTAGGTCGATTAGCTCCAGAAAAAGGACTAGATATTTTATTTACTGCTATTAGCCAACTAAAACAGCAGGATTTAGACTTTCAAGTAACCTTATGTGGTTCGGGTGAGAGTGAAGCCGACTTACGCCAAGAAGCTAAAAAACAGTTGATTACAGAGCAAGTTGTCTGGCGGGGTGCCGTGCGTCATGAAGCTGCACCGATTGAATTAGGTAAATTTGATGTTTTAGTCTTACCTTCTCGTAGTATTGCTACTTGGAAAGAACAATTTGGACACGTGATCATCGAGGCCATGGCGATGGGAATTCCTGTAATTGGCTCAAGCTGTGGTGAAATTCCTCATGTAATCGGCTGTGAGGATTTAGTTTTTCCAGAAGGTAATCCCGTTGCTTTGGCAGAAATTTTAAAAAGGACAATATGCGATCGCAATTGGCGAGAGGAAATGGGGAACTATGGGATAGACAGAGTAGCAAAATATTATTCTCACGAGCGTATCGCTCAAAGATTGCTAGCTCAGTGGCAAAAGTTAGTACCTGTCTTAAAGTGATTTATCGGCAAAATAACTCGATTAGTAAGCATAGAGTATTTTTTGTGTAATTTGCAAAGTAGTATTTTTTCTCTTAATTAATGATTAAATCTTTTGATTCAAGTAACTATAAAAAGCCTTTTATTATCAAAATTAATTCACTCTATATTTGGCTTACTAATTGGTTTATATATCAATTTAAACAACAAACAAGAATAGATTAAGTACTAAGAAAAGCAATAAAATATTATTAAAATGGAAAATTAATGAAAGTAGTAATTGTTAGAAGAGAAGCAAAAGTTGCTTTTAGTATGGATGTCTATACTGACAATTTAGTTGCTGAGTTAAAAAAGATTAAACCAGATTGGTCAATTATGGAAATAGCTCCTAAACCCTGGAGTGACGATTCAGAAAATTTGTGGCATTCTGGAAATCCAATACGCAAATATTATGAGCGTTATTTAAATCATCCCCGCGCAGTAAATCAACTAGAAGCGGACATATTCCATATTATCGATCACACTGATGCTCATGTTGCTTATGGACTAAAAAAACTTAATAAGCCAGTGATAGTTACTTGTCACGATTTAGTGCAGTATATATATCCAGAAATATTAAAAAATGAAGCTCGTTTTCCTGCTTTTAGTATGGCAGCTTGGGAATATTCTGTAAAAGGAATTACTGCTGCTGATGGCACAATTGCTATTTCTAATAATACGGCACAAGATGTTAACCAATGGTTAAATATTGACCAAGAAAAAATAACAGTAGTTCCTAATGGTGTGGGCAAAGAATTTTATATTTTAGATCCGCACAAAGTAGCTGAATGGAAACAAAAGTATGTTGAGTCCCCAGCAGAAATTTGTCTGTTAAATGTTGGCTCAAACCACCATCGTAAAAATATCGAGACAGTTTTGAAAGTTGTTAAAGCGATCGCAAATTTAAATATTCCGATCCGCCTCTGGAAAGTTGGGGAGGATTTTTATCCAGAACAAAAACAATATATTCAAGATCATAATCTAAGTCAGAATATTACTTTGGTTAATAATCCTGAACACGAAGCTTTAATTAATTTTTACAATGCTGCTGATATTCTCTTAGCTCCTTCTCTTTATGAAGGGTTTGGTTTGACTATTTTAGAAGCGATGGCTTGTGGTACCCCCACAATTACTTCTAATGTTTCTTCTTTACCAGAGGTAGCTGGTGATGCAGCTATTTTAGTTGAACCCACAGATGTAGAAGGGATAACTAAAGCTATATTGCGTCTGCAACAAGATACTGTTTTTCGCCAAAATTTAATCGATAAGGGATTGGCAAGAGTTAAGGAGTTTACTTGGAAAAAGACCGCAGAACAGACAGCAAATATATATGAAAAAGTTGTCAGCGCCAAAAGAAAAGTACTAGTGTAGTTTTCCAGAATTAAAAATTAGTTTTACTTAATAAAGTGAATCATTAAGATTATAAATTTCTCACTAAACATTATTTTTACCTATTAAATTAAATGAAAGTATTACTATCTGCATATTCTTGTGAGCCAGGGAAAGGTTCGGAACGGGGCGTAGGTTGGAACATCGCTAAAGAAGTTGCTAAACATCATGAGGTTTGGGTATTTACTCGACCAGATGAAAGTAAAGCAGCGATTGAAGCGGAATTAGCACGGAATCCAATTCCCAACCTTCACTTTGTTTATTTCACCCTTCCCTTTTGGCAAGATAGTCTCCGCTGGGGTCAATCTGGGGCGATGCAACTTCACTATTATCTCTGGCAAATTCAGGCATATTTTGTGGCGCAAAAAATGCATCGTCAAATAAACTTTGACATCGCTCACCACGTTACCTTTGTCCGCTATTCCGTTCCTAGTTTACTTTCTTTGTTACCCATCCCTTTTATTTGGGGGCCAGTTGGTGGCGGAGAGTCTGCACCCGCAAAATTCTGGACTGATTTTAATGGTAAAAACAAGCTTTATGAATACTTAAGAGGAGCATGGCGAGGTATGGGGGAACTAGATCCTCTAACTCGGTTAACTGCCAGAAGAAGCACTATCGCCTATGCAACTACTAAAGATACTGCCAAAAAACTAAGTAAACTAGGTGCGTTACAAATTAAACAGGCTTCAGAGACAGGGATATCTCAAGCGGAAATTGAGCAACTCAGTCAATGTCCACCGCCGACAGGTCAACCAGCTAGGTTTATTAATGTGGCTCGGCTACTGCACTGGAAAGGAATTTATTTGGGATTACGAGCCTTTGCGGAAGCTAATTTAACCAATGCAGAGTATTGGGTTGTGGGAGAAGGCCCTGAATTAGAAAAGCTACAGACTCTTGCTAAAGACTTGAATATTGACGACCGAGTAACGTTTTTTGGCTTATTAGACCGCAAAGAAGTCTTAGTTAAATTGGGACAATGTTCTGCCCTAGTCCATCCCAGTTTGCATGATTCAGGAGGCTGGGTTCCTCTCGAAGCCATGGCATCAGGAAGACCAATTCTCTGTTTAGACTTGGGTGGCCCAGGAGAAACGGTTACGCCAGATATTGGGATCAAAGTTCCTGCTCATAATCCTGAACAAGCGGTCAGTGACCTTGCGAAAGCCATGGTGAAACTAGCTGAAAATCCTGAATTATGTCTCCAGATGGGACGAATGGGACAACAGCGGATTCAAGAACTTTACAGTTGGGAAGCTAAAGGCAAGTGGCTATCAAAAGTTTATCAAGATTGTGTTACCGAATATTCCAGCGTCCCTAATGTAGATAGTCTAAGTGCAACTCAACCCTAGATATTCAGAATTGCCCAACACTGATTCTTGATCACAAATTTTGATAAATGTTTATAAAAAAACTAAGGATTTTAATTCTAGGCGCTGGTATTTTTGGCACCTTAGGTATGTCTGGATGTGAGTCAGATCAATTAGAAAAATCCTCAAAACAGATTAATCTTGCTCAGAAGGTTTCCCCCTCTCTTAATCTATCGGAAAAAAATAGTGCTTCTGCACAAACTGTATCTCAGTTAAAAACTGAAACGATAGTAGAAGGCTATTTTGTCTCTCCTCAAGGTTCGGATGATAATCCAGGCAACATTAATCGTCCGTTTAAAACGATTCAGAAATGTGCTGAGTTAGTCCAACCAGGTTCGACTTGCTGGCTTAGGGAAGGTACTTATCGGGAAACGGTACGACCAAAAATGTCAGGAACAAAGTTAGAACCAATAACTTTTGCTGCTTATAACCAAGAGCAGGTGACAATTTCAGGGACAGAATTAGTTAATAACTGGTCTAAAGATCGCGGTTCAATTTATCGTGTTGAGATTAACTTACCTGTAGATGGTTACAGTGATACAGGATTCTTTGCTAATCAGGTTTTTGTCAACGGAGAAATGATGCCCGAGGCTCGTTTACCTAACCTTGATCAGAAGCGAGATTTCTTGCGTCCTAATATGCTTGGGGGTGGATTAGAAAGTCTAGGAGGGACGGCAGCCAAGATTGAAAATGAGGAGATTCCTAAGCTGTCTGGAGGCTGGACTGGGGGGAGAATTTGGACTAATGAATGGTACACCACTCGTACAGGAGAAATCACTGGAGGAACTGCCGATAAGTTAACCGCAGAGATGACTGCTTCCTGGGATAGGGGCGGTTATTGGTTTTATTTATTTGGCAAATTAGAACTATTAGATGACCAAGGGGAATGGTTTTATGACGGTAGTAGTCAAGATTTATACTTCTGGTCACTGAATGGTAAAAATCCAGAAGCAGTTGAGGTTAAGCAGCGTAACTATGCGTTTGATTTGAATGATCGCTCTCATATTCAGATCCGCGATTTAAATCTCTTTGCCAATACTATCACTACAAGCGATCGCAGTACAGGTATTGTCATCGATGGTATTCGGGCTAAATATATTTCTCATCACATGACTTTGCCACCGCTACCACTATCGGAAAAAGCCTATGAATCCGATGATGGGGTCTTCCTTGCTGCTCACGCTCACGATACGGGAGTTCAGCTACGGGGTAGTAATCATATAATCAGAAATTCAGTGATTGATGGGAGTTCTGGTAATGGTGTCTTGCTTGAAGGTAATGACCATCAGGTAGCTAACAACATCATTGTCAATACTAACTATAAAGTGTCTTATGCTGCTCCTGTTCGTCTTAACGGTAATGGACACAAAATTAGCCACAACACCATTAAACGTACTGGTCGAGATGCCATTAGCTGGGATTGGCACACCGCAGGGACAGATGCTCGCAACATTGAAATTTCCTATAACGATATTTCTGAATTTGGCATGGTTAGTACTGACTTAGGTGGGGTCTATGTCTGCTGCCATGTCAACTTAGAAGGTGGCTCAATCCATCACAACTGGATTCGAGATGCTCAGGCTTTTAGTCCTTTTTGGGGGACTCGGGGGATTTATTTGGACATTGAAACTTTTAATAGCACCATTCATCATAATGTTGTTTGGAACTTGACTGGGGGCAAAGATAATTACGGCATAGCTGCTGGTAGTCCCAGGGGATATGACCGCATTTTCAATAATACTTTTCTAGGGGAAGTTGAACTTGTAGGGGAAAATATCGAAGCCCGCAACAATATTTTTGCTAAATCGGAAAGCTTGGCTACTGAACAAGAATCTAACAATCTTTTCCTCGATACCAAAATTAAATTTGCTCAATTTCCTCTACAAAAATCTCAGTTTAAATTCACTAAATCCCTACCTAATTTTACTCCTGAGGCGGATTCTCCTGCGATTGATGCCGGAGTCTCTATTCCCGAAATTACCGCTGATTTTGCGGGAAAATCCCCCGATATTGGCGCATATGAACGAAATGCTCCTGCTTGGAAAGCTGGTTCTAGCTTGAAATATGACTTTTAGCAGAACTAACAGCAAATATTTCTCAATGACTTCTAAATAAGAGCTTTTCTAGTCTCAACATTTATTTTGGATGGCTTTTCTTACATTCTATTTAACTCAATATTG
>CALLPS010000379.1 GCA_938015355.1 uncultured Pleurocapsa sp. | reverse complement strand
ACTGGTGGCATCTCTGTAACTCCTCCTCCAATCAAAATAGATTTGACCCCAAGAGAACAAAGCGTTTTAGATTTAGTAGCTCAAGGTTTGATGAATAAGGAAATTGCCCGTGAATTAAGTACTAGTGTTAGAAATGTGGAGAAATATGTTAGTCGCCTTTTTGGAAAAACAGGTACTAACAGCCGTACGGAATTAGTTCGTTTTGCCCTGCAACATGGTTTGACGCAGTGAAGATAAGGGATGAAGGATAAAGGATAAGGGATAAGCGCGAAGTTGCGTTGCGGGGGTTCCCCCCGTTGAGCAAACTTCGTAAGAAGGGATAAGGGATAAGGGATAAGGGATGAAGGATGAAGGATGAGGGATAAGTAATGAGTCAAGAAAATAATAGTTGCTCCGTAAATTTGTATTTGATTAGCTATCTTTTATAATGAGTAATCAAAATTAATTAGTAAAATCAAAAGTTTTGGACGTACTTCATTCAAAGAAGAACCTCTATGCTGACAAAACCCTGACAAAACTAATATAAAATCGAATTTTCAAAAATCCCTAGTTTAAGATGATAGCTAATATTATTGACCCCCATATATCAATGACAAATTATATAGGTGCATTCTTACCGCCGATCGCTTTGGATAGTTTGTTTTCTACTCAGGGTGTAATGGTGATGCTATTGGTAGCATACGCTGGAGCAATGTGGATGTTTCTCAGCAGTGCCCCCAAGGTTTATACGGTGATGGTATCGGATTTACAAACTGCCCAGCAATTTTACGAAGGGTTACTGGATATGCCTGCGGCGGATGTTCCCCTACACTATTACTATAACTATGAACAGGCAATGGGTGCAGGAGGGCTTGATCCGCTTTATATGTCGGCAACTCCTGGTGGTAGTACTTTAAATGGTGCGGATGGATTATGGTATCAACTGAGAAAAAATACCCAACTTCATATTATTGCGGGTGCTAGTGGTGGCTATAAAGATCGTCAGCGTCATGTTTGCTTTGATCGTGATTGTTTAGAAGCTTTATTGATGCGAGTTCAGTCAAGACGTTTAAAATATAAGATACGTCGAGAAAAGCCATTGAATTTTTTGGTTAAAGATATTGATAATCGCACGATTGAAATGGCTGAAGTTTCTAATTAGATCGATAACCCATTCGTATTTATGGCTTATAGTTTATGGTGAAGCACTTTTCCTCGGAGATCAACTTAGGTTGACTTAATACAAATCAACATAGTTGTTTTTTATTAAAGATTTAATAAATTCAATCTTGATCATTAGCACAAAGTCCGAGAATGAAATTAAGTAACCTAGGCAAAAGAACCTAACTAAAATGATTAGTCTACGTAAATTTATTGCAGCCTTAGTTTTGACAAGCTGCTTACTATTCACATCCTGTTCGCAACAAGCTCCTTCTCGTTTTGATGGAGCACAACAAGACAGCACTAGTAAAGGCGCAACCGCCGTTGTCAGCAAATCTCAATCTGGAAGCGCATTCAATCGCTATTTCCCCGATAGCGCCGACGGCTATCAACGAGTTTATTCCCAAGAAAAGAAAGGTTTTGCTGAAGCTAAATTAAATCAAGATGGCAAGGAAATTGCTATTTTATCGATATCTGATACTGTCAATAATCCCAGTGCAACGGACAAATACCAGAGCAGCAGTAGTAAAATTAATGGCTATCCCGCAGTGAGCCAAGGTAGTTCAGGAACGGCAGTTTTAGTTAATGATCGCTATCAGGTTAAAATTCGTTCCAAAGATAGTTCTTTTGGCGAAAGCGATCGCGAAGCATGGATCAAAAGATTTGACCTGAGAGGATTATCTAAACTGAATTAATAGCCACAGATATTGATATCAGAATCATAAATTTATTAATTTAAGGAGCAAGCAGTGAGTGCATCTATTTTTGAGTTGGTAGATAATTTACCCAAGAACAATGTCACTACCATGATGTTGAAATCTCTAGACTCTATCGTCCCTGGAGAATGGGAAAATACAGTAGGCTTTGTCGATACCATCCGCAAGGTGACAGGAGAAACTGACGAAGATCTGATTCAGCAAATTGGCGATCGCGCAGTCTGGTTATATAACGACAAGTCTCAGGGCTATCAGCGAGCAATGTGGCTCTATCAAACTGTAGATCGTGCCGATAAGGCTTTGGGTTCGGCTGCTTTGGCAAATAAGGTAGGTAACAAAATTCCTCTAGTGGGAGGATTGCTTAGTAAAGTTACTCCTAATCCTGATAAGGCTCAGGCGATCGATTTGTCGATTAAGCTCGTTGTTGAGTTAGTAGCTTTTTGCCAAATTAACGGTATTCCTGGGGATAGCATTGGCGATTTTGTCGGTTCATTAAAAGACTATAGCGGTGAATCATTGATGCGCATGGCAGCATTAGTCTGTGTTGATGGATTGATTCCTCTTGGCCCCGATTTTCTACTTAAAGCCCAGTCTACTCTTGGGGGCATGAGTCCAAGCGATCTGGAATCCAACTCTACTTTTAAAGGAGTATCCGACTCAATTCCTGGGGGGAATTCTCGGGGCAAATTAAACTTTATTGGAGAGAGTTTTGACTCCGTAAAAGGCTGGATGGGAGATTTTGTCCGTAGCAAGAATCTATCCCCTGAAAAAGTAATGAATAACTTGCAAGGATTCCTAGAATTTTCTGATAACAAGCTAGATTATGTGGCTGCTTTTATTGATGTATCGACTAATTATTATGAGCATACTGGTACACAAACTTTAGCGAGAAGATTAATCGAAAGAGCCTTTGATGAAATCTAAAGACTAATAAATACCAAATTCCAAATCAGCATTGCTGATTCCTAGGAAACATTATCAAAGCTTAATGCTGAAAACTATTAAAGCTCTCTTAGACATAGTTCTTACGCATTACTAGACAGTTACGATGATTTGGCAGATTAAGATATTGCATTTCATCAGTCAGTTTTTTGATAAAGTGCAATCCTCTGCCACCTTCTTTTTCCATTAAGTTGGCTTCCCGTTCACCTTTGCGTAACTTAGCCTGAATGTCGAAAGGTTTTCCTTGATCCCAAATCCGCATTTCCAAAAAATTCGGTAATAGCTTAACTTCTAGATCAATTGGGGTAGCTTGGGGAAGATCTTGATGAGCATGACGCACTGCATTCGTAAATGCCTCAACTAAAGCCACCTCACATTGCCAGCCCATTTTTTGAGGAACTAGAGGAAACACTAGTCCTTCAAACCACTGTAAGACATCTTTTAAGGCTTCTAGTTCAGTTTGAACTTGTAAATGATATTGTTTTACTTCTGGGTTCGATTTCATTGAACGCTGATTACTACGAGTCTGCCAAGTATAAAGAATGTTAGTTTGTGGGATTCTCTATTTTAGATACAAAATTTAAACTGGTAGAAATTAGTATTGAGTGACATGCTAACTATCGCGTCAGAGTTACTTAACACCAACAAAAAAATTATAACTATTAGTTATATATAGTATATATTTTTACAGATACTGGCAACAATAACTGTTATGAGATGACAACAAATAACTTTTCTTAAGATACTACTTTTAACTTTATCACCTAAATTG
>CALLPS010000378.1 GCA_938015355.1 uncultured Pleurocapsa sp. | reverse complement strand
GGTATGCCACCGCTGGCGGGTAAAAATAAAGAAGATATTGCTGGTAACTTAGGTACTGTTCTGGCAGCCGCGAAAGAGAAGCAGCTAATTGGCGCATTTGAATCTTATGGTGATGATGATGAGCCAATTGATCCTTTATTAACCAAATTTCGTGAAGCTGGTCTAAAACCTGGATTTCCGCCGATCAAAATTAAGGATGTTCCCAGCGAAGCAGACTATCAAATCTGTGAAGAATCTGGAGTGGATTTGGGGCAATTCCTGACCCGTAAGGATTTAGTCAAGCAGATGAAATCCCTAGATAATGACCTGGATAAAGCGATCGGTCGCTTGAGTGGTGGACTATATATTATTACTGCTACCAAAGGAGATGTTAGTAGTGCCATGTTAGCTTCTTGGGTCTCCCAGGCTAGTTTCGAGCCACCTGGATTAACTATTGCTGTGGCGAAGGATCGAGCCATTGAATCCTTGATGCAGGTCGGCGATCGCTTTGTTCTAAACATTCTCGAAGAAGGAAAGTATCAGGCATTAATGAGACATTTTCTTAAGCGATTTAAACCTGGTGCAGACCGTTTTGCAGGAGTTAAGAGTCAAACTGCCGTGAATGGTTCCCCAATCTTGACGGATGCTTTAGCTTATCTGGAATGTGAAGTGTCTAGTCGTATGGAATGTAATGATCACTGGATTGTCTATAGTCAAGTGGATTTAGGTCGAGTTTCTAATCCCGATGGTTTAACCGCAGTCCATCATCGCAAGGTAGGGAATCATTATTAAGTTCTACTTTTTGCTTTCTTTGCCGCAATAAATACTTAGGTTATTTTTTTGTTATTAGTTAGTTGTTAGTCGATTTTGCAAGTTGGCTGACAACTGTTTTTTTGTCAATATTTTTTTTGTAAACTTTCTTAATAGTAGGATGAGTAATATTTGATTATTTTGTTTGAGGGAAACGACAATTGACTTTTCTGAAAAGTTCTCATTAGTTATTAGTTAGTTTATTGGGTAATTTAAAAATAGTTTTTTTAGTTTAATTTTGATTACTTTCAGCGTGAAAAAACTTGACAATTGTCTAATAATGTTATCCTTTATACAGATAATCTGACAGATGTAAAAATTCTTAATAATAATTGTCATCAATTCAGTTTACGCTAACAAACTAGGTAGTTTTTTGATCTTTATGTTACAGAATTCATAGAGTCAGTAAGTTAATTATAAAAAAGTAGGAAGTTTTAGTATGAGTGTTAATCTAGCCACCATGTTGCGTGAAGGGACGAAGAAGTCTCACACAATGGCAGAGAATGTTGGTTTTGTGAAATGTTTTCTTAAAGGAGTAGTGGAAAAGAAGTCTTATCGCAAATTAGTGACTAGTCTTTATTTTGTCTATTCGGCAATGGAAGAAGAGATGGAACGCTTAAAAGACCATCCTGTGGTTTCTAAAATTTATTTTCCTGAACTTAATCGTAAGCAAAGTTTAGAGCAGGATCTACACTTCTATTATGGTGCTAACTGGCGCGAAGAGGCTAAAAATACTAAAGCAGGAAAAGCTTATGTTGCACGGATTAAGGAAATAGCTAAGTCTCAACCCGAATTATTAGTAGCCCATTGTTATACTCGTTATTTAGGAGATTTATCTGGAGGACAAATCCTTAAGAAAATTTCTCAAAGAGCGATGAATCTTACTGATGGAGAAGGAACTGCTTTCTACGAATTTGAAGATATTTCGGATGAGAAAGCATTTAAAAATAAGTATCGTCAGGCAATGGATGAATTGCCCATTGAACAGGCTACAGCAGAAGAAATTGTTGACGAAGCTAATGCTGCTTTTGGCAAAAATATGGAATTATTCCAAGAGCTTGAAGGTAACTTAGTTAAGGCAATTGGCGTAATGCTATTTAATACTTTAACTCGTCGTCGTACTCGTGGCAGCACTGAATTAGCAACTGCGGAATAAGCCGTTGGAGATAAAAGATAAGTTAATTAGCACAGAATGCTATTTGTCGTTAATCACTTTTTCTTGATTGTGATTCTACAAAACTGATATTTCTGGGAATATTTGAATTTAATATCCATAGAAATTGTCATCATTAAAAAAACAACCCTGAAAGCTGGGTTGCGGTTGATTTAGATTGCTAACTATCTAAATATTTATCGCTGTCTAGCTCTCGGGGTTGTATGTTATTGACAAGAAATGAAATTGACGAGAAATGCAAAAATTAACTTTGGGGAAGATTATTGCTAGCGTAGGTATCCAGAGAAAAAGCAGGAGTACGATTTCCGTAATCAATATCCTTTCCTGTAAAGGATTTGGCTAAAAATTCAAAAGACTCAGATTTAAGGTTGCGCTCATGAATCGGCTTAGTTTGCTCTCCACGAAAGTAAGCCTGAGTTCCAATGATTGCTGCTGCTGTCCAACCGATTAAAATTACTGCGATTAATAGGGTAGTCATTTGTGACCTCCGCTTTGTTAAGTTATTTGTATCTTATGTAAATAAGTGTAACAAAAGCTTGATTTATTCACAATATTACAAAATTACGGTTAGGCACACTAGTTTGTCGAGTAAGCCGAACTTCTTGGTGAACGCCTAATGGAGTGTAATACCAATTCTCGAAACTAGCTAAAATGATCGAAACGTTGAAATAGTTGTATATTGACAATCTTCATTAACCAAGTCTCCAGTTACTTTTGAGAATTGGTATAATCTAAAATTTTGCAGCCCAATATTTCTGTGGTGTCCAACAGTAATTCTTCGATTGAGTTAATCAGAAATAGATCTTTAATTAACTTAATTTTTTTGCTTGGAGTTGCTGGTTAAATTCTCGGCGATCGCCCAATATAGTAAAATAATTATCCATACTAGTTAGTTCAAATAGCATTCTAATTTGCTCATTAATCGAACATAAAAAGAACTGTACCTCAGCAGTATTAACGGTTTTTAGTGCTTTAACCAAAGCTCCTAACCCTGAACTATCCATAAAAGTAACGTTGCTGAAGTCTACCAAAATAGTGTGAACTCCACTCTCTATGCTTTGCTCAACCTGGTGCTGAAAATCAGCCGTTTTGGTGCCGTCTAAAATACCGTCAGGTTCAATTATTTGAACAACAGAATTCATATAGTAAAATGATTTGTGAGGTTATAAGTACAAACAAGTATAACAAAGTAACTGCCATATAACGAGCGCAAATTGCTCTCAAAGACTAAACAATTTGAGTATAGACAAAATTGCTCTTAATAAACCTAATATAGAGAAAAAGAGGCTAAAGTTTCAGTATAA
>CALLPS010000377.1 GCA_938015355.1 uncultured Pleurocapsa sp. | reverse complement strand
AACAAACCAGTATTAGAAACTGTCTTAAAATGGCAATCTAGTACTAATATTATTATCCTTTCTGGTCGAACGGATGATGGTCAAGAAAAAACCGAGAAATGGCTCCACCAGTATGGAGTTAAGTATGAGCATATTTATATGAGGAGAACAGGGGATATGCGCAAAGACTCTACGGTTAAGAAAGAAATTTATTATAGTTTTATTCGCGATCGCTATAATATTTCTTTTATCTTGGATGATCGGCAGCAAGTAGTGGATATGTGGCGCGGCTTAGGTTTAACTGTTTTTCAAGTTGCCGAAGGAGACTTTTGAGTGCCTTATTTTCAATAGTATGACAAAAAATAAGTCATAGTTGGTTGCTGGTTTTGCTTCTAGAGAAATTGACTCTAGAAGCTTATATGTACCTTGAATCTTTGTTCGGAGATAAAGACATTTAAAAAAAACATTTACGAAAGACATTTAAGCAAGTAGTCCCAGTCTTTTTCCATTATCACGGGCGGTACGGATCATATTTTGTCTGGTTTTTCTTTCGATTCCTACTGTTTCACAAAATGCTGTGATTACTTTACCATGTTTGGCGATCGCTTTTCCTCGAAGTTTATTGAACTGAGTTTTTCCTAACCAAGAACGGAACAATACAATTATAGGTGCAAACATTTTTAAACCTCTTATTTAAGTTTTATCTTTTTAATACAGTTGATTAATTCGGAGCTAATTAGCTGACGACAAAGGAAATCATAATTAAGGAAGCAACAAATAACGCTGCAATTCCCCCGAGCTTTAAATAATTTCTTTGCTCATGGAACCCTGGAAATTCTGCGTAGCTCATTTCGGGTTCTACTGCGTAGTTATTAAGAACGCCGTTGTCTATTTGAGTAGTTGTGTACATATTGTGTAATTCCTCTTATTTAAGTTTTATCTTTTTAATACAGTTGGTGAATTCGTATCTAATTAGCTGACAACGAAGGAAATCATAATTAAGGAAGCAACAAATAACGCTGCAACTCCACCTAGCTTTAAATAATTTCTTTGCTCATAAAACCCTGGATACTCTGCGTAACTCATTTCAGGTTCCACTGCGTAGTTATTCAGAATGCCGTTGTCTATTTGAGTAGTTGTGTACATAGTGAGTAATTCCTCTTTTTAAGTTTTATCTTTTTAATACAGTTGATTAATTCGGAGCTAATTAGCTGACGACAAAGGAAATCATGATTAAGGAAGCAACAAATAACGCGGCAACTCCACCTAGCTTTAAATAGTTTCTTTGCTCATAAAACCCTGGATACTCTGCGTAACTCATTTCGGGTTCTACTGCGTAGTTATTAAGAATGCCGTTGTCTATTTGAGTAGTTGTGTACATATTGTGTAACTCCTGTTTTTTAACTTATGTAAATAAATATAACAAGAAATGTAACAAAGTGTTAACTATACTTGACAGAAATACCTGATGCTATCAACAACAAAAACTTATAAGTGCTAGTTTTACAGGAAATACAGCACAATATTAAGAAAATCTAAAATAAACATGAGATTTATTAGCCGAAACCAAAAATTAACGTTATGAAATTTCAAGTCAAATAATATGTAGATATATAGCTGGGAAAAAACTGAGACTTAAGCCGCTAGGTATGAATTAATGTGTACATCATCAACTCGGCTTAGTCATTAGTTAGATATAATTCAATACTGTTTGCCAAAATGAAGTATCGAGCCCCAGACAATCATCAAGATGAAAGTTTGAGCAAGAATCTCCGATGGTGCGCTAGAGCAGTTAACCCTTGGCAAGCAAACTAATAGTCCAGTCCAGTCTTAATCAATCTACATACAATAGTTTTTTAGTAAAAATGGCAGCAGATAATTCCCCGAAAAAGCCCGTGGGTGGCTCTAACCTTGAAGAAATTCGCGCCACCAGAATTGAAAAGGTAGCCCAAATCAAAGAGTTGGGATTGAATCCCTACGGCTATAAATGGGAATCAAGCCATCATGCTGATCAATTACAAGAGAAATATGTAGATTTAGCTGCGGGAGAAGAAGTAGAAGATCAAGTTGCGATCGCAGGTAGAATTGTTGCCCGTCGTGTCTTTGGCAAGTTAGCGTTTTTTGAATTGCAGGATGAGACAGGAAAAATTCAGCTTTATCTAGAAAAGAAAAGGATTAATAACACGATGTCGGAAGACTTAGTGGGAGCATTTAATCACCTGAAAAAGTTGTCGGATACAGGGGATATTTTAGGGGTCAAAGGTACGATCAAAAGAACCGAAAAAGGTGAGCTTTCGGTTTATGTAAGTGAGTTTCAAATCCTGACTAAATCGTTGCTTCCCCTCCCTGATAAATGGCATGGGTTAACGGATACAGAGAAGCGGTATCGTCAGCGCTATGTCGACTTGATTGTTAATCCCCAGGTCAGACAAACCTTTCGCATTCGAGCCAAAATTACCGCAGCCATTCGTCGTTATCTGGAAACCAGAGAATTTTTAGAAATTGAAACTCCCGTCTTACAAAGTGAGGCTGGTGGTGCCGAAGCACGTCCTTTTATCACGAAACATAATACTCTTGATATGGAATTGTATCTTCGTATTGCTACGGAATTACACCTCAAAAGACTAATTGTCGGTGGGTTTGAGCGGGTATTTGAGTTAGGCAGAATCTTCCGTAATGAAGGGGTGTCAACACGCCATAATCCTGAATTCACTTCCATCGAAGTATATCAAGCCTATGCAGACTATCATGACATGATGGCGTTGACCGAAAACATGATTAGCGATGTGGCGCAGGAAGTATTAGGTACGACTAAAGTTAACTATCAAGGAGAGGAAATTGATCTTACTCCTCCCTGGCGCAGAATAACAATGCATGAGGTTGTGCAGGATGCTACGGGAGTAGATTTTACTCAGTTTAGTGATTTTGATTCAGCCAAAACCGCCGCTAAAGATGCAGGAATAGAAGTCCCCGCAGATTGCCAAACTATCGGCAAGTTACTCAATGAGGCATTTGAACAAAAAGTAGAAACTACCTTGATTCAACCTACTTTTGTTACAGACTATCCTGTGGAAATATCTCCCTTAGCTAAACCTCATCGAGATAAACCAGGATTGGTAGAACGATTTGAATTGTTTATGGTGGGCAGAGAAACCGCTAATAGCTTCTCCGAGTTAACCGATCCCTTAGATCAACGAGCCAGATTAGAGGCGCAAGCCGCCAAGAAAGCAGCAGGAGACTTAGAAGCAAATGACATTGACGAGGACTTTTTAGCAGCCTTAGAATATGGCATGCCTCCCACTGGTGGATTGGGCATTGGCATAGATCGGTTAGTGATGTTACTAACTGATTCCCCTAGCATCCGCGATGTGATTGCTTTCCCTTTACTTAAGAATCAAAGTAGCGCCGTTAAAGAATTTGATTATGATACCGAGTCCCAAATTCTGCGGATTACATTTGGCAATGGCAGCGTTTATAAGTATTCTGATGTTCCAGAAAAGATCTATAAAGAGTTAAAAGAAACCAGCTCAGTAGGACAATATTTTAATTCTCAAATCAAAGATAAATTTGGCTTTGATCGCGAAATGTAAATGTTAATTACTGTTGACTGTTGACTGTGAGGGAAAAAGAATTTTACTCTTGCTTTGGGGTTGATTGGTTAAGATAATCTTGGCATTTTCGCTTTATTTCCTGGGCTTCTGCTTGCATTCTGGCAACTAATTGAGGATTATCCAGGTGTAATTTCGGTTCGGTAACGTCAGTAACGGTTTCTGGATTAAACGATGAAGAAAGAGATTTTAACTGTGGCTCCAGCTCAATACTTTTCTCAATGGGAATTGCCAGACTGGAGCGAGTAATCAATTCTTGCAGCGCGGGACAGGGTTCAGATCCATCTTGATAGACTTC
>CALLPS010000376.1 GCA_938015355.1 uncultured Pleurocapsa sp. | reverse complement strand
ATAACAACCCGTATCTGCACGTAATATCATACTGGTCAAGGCGAGGCCCGTTGTCGACGCTTCCGCGCTCGCTTCCTGTCGCTCGTATGAAGTGCTTCGCCTTCGATGTTGCTTCTCCCTCTCGCTAATTCCCCGATTTGCCGTCTAGCGACGAACCCCAGAATCACGACATCACGAATGATCTGGTCCAGTGAGCGACCGCTGTCCAGTTGCAAACAACAGCTCTGTCCGTTCGCGTGTTCTGCCAGTCTGCCAGCACCGTCCCGTGCGGTATCCACTTTGTATCTCCACAAGCGCGATCAACGAAACAATGCCAACTACGGCTGTCAAAGTAAACTACGTACGCGCGACAATAGCTATCAACTACGGGGTTTAGATATACAAGCCCGTACAAATTTAGCCGAGAATATTCTTCAACGGGTAAATAGCAACAAATCTTTAGCCGAGATCAAAACAGATCGATATTTTCAGCGGTTAATAAAATTGTTAGCAGGTTATCCCCTAGCAATGGAAGTTGTGTTAGCTAACCTGAAAAATCAATCAACCCAAGAAATATTAGAACAGTTAGAGCAAGCCGAGATTAATGAGGAGGGAGAAGACAAGACTAATAATATTATTAAATGTATCGACTATTCCCACAGCAACCTATCAGAATCTGTCCAGCAATTACTATTATTGCTAGCTCCCTTTCGGGGATTTATCGACAGTAGCGATCTAAAACATTATAGAGAAGAATTAAGCAAACTAGAAGCATTTCAAGATTATAATTTAGCACAATTAGAAGCTGCCATAGCAGAAGCAGTAAATTGGGGTTTACTTTCTCCGATTAATCAAAATTTACCTCAATTACTAACTATTCAACCAGTATTACCCTACTTCTTGAATACCAAACTCAAAGAAGCCGAGCCAGAAACCAGAGTTGCATTACAAGAAGGATTTAAAAACCATTATCAATGGTTAGCACGTTCTTACAACAGTTTACTAAAATCAAAAGAAGCCGATAAAAGACAAATGGGAATCGCTTTTGTACGGTGGGAATATGAAAACCTTTATCAAGGGTTGCAGATCTGTTTAGAACAAAAAGAAAAAGTTTATATAATTTGGAAATGTTTATATAATTACCTGGAATTAATTAGTAATAAAAAAGAACAGCTACAGCTAACTAATACTCTCTATCAACAGATATCTAAATATACTGCCAAAGATAATTATCCAGAATGGGAAGAAGATCTTGTGACTATTTCAGGTAATTTAGCTAATTGTTATCAAAGAAATCAGGAATATTATACAGCTAAAGAAATCTATAAAAATATATTAGATTTAATTTCTCAATTTAACAGTATTGAAGATATCCGAAAAAAATCTTATCTTTCCTCTACCTACCATCAGTTAGGCATAGTGGCACAACAATTAAGAGAATACTCTCAAGCACAGGATTACTACCAACAGGCGCTTAAGATCAAGATTGAATACGGCGATCGCTATTCCCAAGCCAGCACCCTCCACCAATTAGGCAGAGTTGCTGAAGAATTAAGAGAATATCCCCAGGCACAGAATTACTACCAACAGGCGCTTAATATCAAGATTGAATACGGTGATCGCTATTCCCAAGCCAGCACTCTCCACCAATTAGGCTCTGTGGCACAAGAATTAAGGGAATATTCCCAGGCACAGGATTACTACCAACAGGCGCTTAATATCAAGATTGAATATGGCGATCGCTATTCTCAAGCCGTCACTTTCCACAACTTAGGTATCGTGGCACAAGAATTAAGAGAATATTCCCAGGCACAAGATTACTACCAACAGGCGCTTGATATCAAGATTGAATATGGCGATCGCTATTCTCAAGCCCGCACTCTCCACCAATTAGGCAGGGTGGCAGAAGAATTAAGAGAATATTCCCAGGCACAGGATTACTACCAACAGGCGCTTAAGATCAAGATTGAATACGGAGATAAGTATTCTCAGAGTAATACTTATGGGCAATTAGGTATTTTAGCGGAAGAAATATCAGAATTTGTACAGGCTAAAAGTTATTATCTCCAAGCTTTAGAGATTTTTGTTGAATTTGAAGATCAACAATCAATGAGTTTGACTATTAGAAATTTAGCTGGTTTGTATCGGAAAACTGAGGATGATAGTCTAATAACGGAAGTAGCTGCCATGTTTGAGGTGACGGAAGCAGAAATAAAAGATCTGTTTAATAGATCTCCTAAAGGACTAGCTTCGCGTCGCACAGATGAACACAGATAAACACAAATGGATAAGTCTGTATGTCTCGTTATGTTGTATTTGATGTTGAGTGAGGCGATCGCTTTTCTGACAACATTTTATACACTTTGCGTCTTCGCGTCTTTGCGAGAGTTTTCTGATCCACAGATAAACGCAGATGGATGAATCTGTATGTCTCGTTATATTGTATTTGATATTGAGTAAGGCGATCGCTTTTCTGACAATATTTTATACACTTTGCGTCTTCGCGAGAGTTTTATTATCCACAGATAAACACAGATGGATGAATCTGTATGTCTTTACTCATTATTTGCGAAGCTTATCCTTTAGGACTCATTACTCATTACTCATTACTCATTACTCATTATTTGCGAAGCTTATCCTTTAGGACTCCTTACTTGTTACTCGTCACCAATATCCATGACCAAGAATTCTCATAATTTATCGATTCAGATTCGTCGTTGGCTATATATTTGCGCGATAACGGCGATCGCCATTATCATGCTGGCATGGGCAGGGCGGGGAGTATCTTTTGACCTCGTATTCCAGGCATGGCAACAAGCACAAGTAGAATGGTTGGGTTTTGCTCTGCTGATCTTTCTCGCTTCTTATCCAGTCAGGGCAAAACGATGGGGTACTTTACTGGGAGTAAAGCGTAATCCAGCCAGCTTTGGTAGTCGTTTAGGGGCAATTTTTATCGGTTTTGCCTGTAATTGCATTCTCCCTGGTCGTGTAGGAGAATTAGTCAGGGCTTTAGTATTGCATCGTCAAAGCAAAATTCCCTTGGGGACAGTAGTTGGCAGTATTTTTACCGCACGATTACTAGATGCGTTAATCGCTTTTATCCTATTGTTGGGTTCAATATTGGCGATCGCTCAATCGGGGACAACAACACTGGCTGCTTTACCCCTAAAATTTATTACCTTGGTGCTGGTTTTTTTCTGTATTGCCTTTTTACTGGCAGCTTGGTATCCCGAGGTAATTCTGAAACTTGTGGGCAGCATTTGTCCTAAAATTGGTTTGGCTCGTTGGCGGGATTCCATTGTCGCTACTTTAAGTAGTATCTTAACTGGACTAGATGTTTTTAAATATCCTCAACGCTCTGTGATAGCAATAGTTGAGACTTTCTGCATTTGGGGCATGATGGGTGCCACTTTCTGGTTTTGCGCGATCGCTTTTGGTATTATCTCTCCTGGATTTATTGGTTCTCTTTTTGTCCAGAGTGTCGTGGCACTAGCGATCGTCGTCCCCTCCTCTCCTGGCTATTTAGGCACTTTTGAGGCGGGTGTTCGTTTTGGATTGGAAGTATACCAAGTGGCACCTGGAGTCATTCTGGCTTATGCCCTGACGCTCCATTTACTGATGAATGCCAGTTTAACGACTATCGGTTTGGCGATCGCTGTTAAGAAGGGCTTATCCTGGAAAGATTTTACTTCCTTGAGCCTTCCATCGTCAGAGACGGGGGATTCCCACATAGACTATTAACTAGTAAATTAAAGCGCAAGTATCGAGAATAATTTTCATTTAGCTATAAGTTTAAAGTTGCTGCGGACGCGAAGCTTATCCGAAAGTGTATCTATCATGCACGGAAATCCTTTAGGGCAGGTATCAAATTAAAAAGCTTAGAGCTTTATGATAAAAGCCAATTAAAATATGTATACTCTTATACTAAGACTTGTCCAAGTAGAATCCAAACTTCTTTGACACTATCAAATCTTCTATATGATTTTCGTTCAATATTGATACTAAATAATATGAAATTTGCTTTTCCTAAAAGTCGATTTTTAACTAAGATTAAATTTCCTTTCAGTTTACCCATCAAACAAAACTATTTAATTCACTTAATAGTCCTTCTCAACCTGACAATTACAATTCCTTTAGGAGCTATTCTTAATATTTGGACTGACGAAGCCTACTCGCTAAATACCGCAGGAAAAAGTCTGCAATATGCTGTTACTCAAGGGATAAATTTTGAGTTACAACCTCCTTTATATTTTATTTTATTAAATATTTGGCATTCTGTTAACAATTCGATTTTTTGGGCACGCTTGTTATCAATTATATGTATTGCTTCAACTATCTATATTATTAATCTTTTAGCAGAAAGATATATTAAAAATATTAATTCAGTTTTGATTGTCACTATCTTTGCTTTCAATCCTTTTACAATTAAGGTGGCTCTAGAAATAAGAGTTTATGCCTTAGCCATGCTGCTTTCAGCTTTATTATTGTTGTTCTTTTATGATGGTTATCTTGCTCATAAATCTCAATCAAAAGCCAAAGTAATATATCTAAGTTTGGCAATAGTTGCTCTCTATAGCCAATACTATTTAGCTTGCCTACTAATTGCTAATGCGATCGCTCTATTTCTACTAAGGCGCTGGCAGGCTCTTAAGAATTATTTATGGGGGATGAGCCTAGTGGCTCTATGTTTTTCTCCCATGCTATTTTTTCTTTCAAACCAAGTATCAACTCATGCCAATCCTTCAGAAAATAATTTTTGGCAAAACTTTATCGATATTCAAAAATCGAAAGTGCAAGGATTTTTAGAGAATTTTTCTAATTTACCTCAACCTGTATTAATTGGATTATTTTTATTGATTTTAATATTGTTATTAGGTCTAATATTTGCCACAGATCTACGTTTGATCAATAGTAACCATGTGACTATTTGGACAATCAATATCACTTCAATTGCTTTCTTCATTGGCGTGCTAGTAGCCACCAATGGCTTCTTGTTATTTCGTCATACTGTGGGAGTTTTTATTGTCTTTTGCTTAGGATTTTTCTTGTTATTATCCCTAATTAAATATCCTAAAATAAGAAATACAACTATTATATTTATCACGACTATAGCTATATTACTTTATGCTCAAAACTTATATAAAAATTATTCAGTATTGGCTAAGGCAGGAGATTGGAATAGGGTTGCTGAATATATCATGAATTATGAAAAGCCACAACAAGAAATTCTCGTCTTTACCTCAATAAGTGCTGAAGAATTATCTTATTACTATGATGGTATAAATCAGATTGTTCCCCTCCCTAAAGCAGATGATTTCAAAAAATATGCTCTCCAAAACTATGCCTTAAATAACGAGGCGGAAATTGTCCAGGCTTTAGTTAGCGATCGCCATGATCTTTGGTTAGTTGAGCGAGTTAATCGCAACTGTAAATCTTTTGATGTTAATTTAAATTGCCATATTCTAGAGAATTTTATCAGTAAACATTATCAAGTTGAAACTAGTCATAAATTTTATAAATCAAGGGTAAGATTCCTTAAGCGTAAACAAAAAAATTAAAATAATTAAAATTACTTAAAATCACTTAAAATTACATATTATAAAAAAAATCATGAACAAAAATATTAAGCAAAAACCGATTGCTAGCTTATCATTAGATCTCGATAATCAGTGGTCTTATATGAAAATTCATGGTGATTCAGGTTGGGAATCCTTTCCTTCCTACCTTGATCTGGTGGTACCTCGGTTTTTAGAATTTTTTGAACAATGCAATCTGAAACTGACAGTCTTTATTGTGGGTCAAGATGCAGCTTTGGCAAAGAATCATCCAGCATTAAAAGCGATCTCCGATGCGGGACATGAAATTGGTAATCATTCCTTTCACCATGAACCCTGGTTGCACCTCAACTCAGAAGAAGAGATCACCCAAGAATTAACCCTGGCAGAAAAACATATCGAAATAGCCACAGGAAAAAAACCTATTGGCTTTCGGGGACCAGGATTTAGTTGTTCCCGTTCTATATTAGAAGTCTTAGCTAGTCGTGGCTATCATTACGATGCTTCCACTTTTCCCTCTTTTCTTGGTCCTTTGGCACGGGCTTATTATTTCATGACAGCTAAATTAAGTGAAGCCGAAAAACAACAACGGAAGGCACTCTTTGGCAAGTTTCAAGATGGATTTCAGCCTCTAGATCCCTTTCGATGGGAATTAGATAACCCGAAGCAACTGATCGAGATTCCTGTAACAACCATGCCTATTTTTAAAATACCGATCCATGTCAGTTATATTCTCTATCTCAGTAGTTTTTCCCCTACTCTGGCTTTGCTATATTTCAAATTTTCTCTGCTGCTTTGTAAGTTGTCGGGGACTCAATTATCTCTGCTATTGCATCCTTTGGACTTCTTAGGCGGTGATGATCTTCCAGCACTAGCTTTCTTTCCTGCAATGAATCTTACCAGTGCCAAAAAGCTAGATGTAGTTCGCCAAGTTATTAAGTTGATGTCAGAGCAGTTTACGATCCTCACAATGGAAGAACATGCCAGAATCGTTGCTAAAGAATTGAGTGAGCAGCAAATACTTTAGACAAATTCTTACTTCTTACTCCTTCTTCAGTTGTAATTAAGAAAGCAAATATTCCCCCCCTTGTTTAGCTAATTGGATAGTTTCATTGACATTTAAAGTTCCGTTGCAAATGTGCGCCGAATTAATGATGTACAGTCCAGAAATTGAGGTACTCATGGAGGGGAGTTTTTGAGAATAATTGAGAGTAGAAATTGCTAATACTTGCCTTACCCTAGAGACGCGAAAACTCAACAAATCGCTATCTTCAAGCTGGGGATACATTTGCCGTAGAGCAGCCCAAAACTGGGTTTGGAGTTCTTCATCTGTTAACTGAAAAGCGGGGTCTTCTGGAGTCACATATTTCGGCAGGTAAACTAAAGTATGTCCGCCAAACTGTTGCGGATCGACCAGGGTTGTCATCTCGATTATCCCAGTAAAGGGAACCCAATCATCAGTAATATTAGTCACGTAAAAGTTAGCTAATGGTCGTTTCAATAGCAAAGAAGCACAGATAATACCTTGATACTGAATCTCATTGAGTCGCAATTTCTCAGATTCAGTTAATTTTGGGCAAATCTGAGGGACGATAGAAGCAGCAGTGGTTAATACTACTCGATCGCATATTACTTCTTCTCCGTTACTAAATTTAATTTGAATTCCCTGACTGGTTTGTCCAACCTCGGTTGCCCGATAACCAACTTTGAGATCAACATTTTCTGCGGCTAAAACTTGGGCAAAGCAATCTATTATCCGTGCGTAGCCTCCAGGAAGATAGCCAAACATTTCCTTTTTTAATCCCGTGCGTCGGGCAGCATATAATCTCGCAATTATCGCCCAGATAAAAGCTGCGGAAGCCTTCTTGTAGTTTTCTCCTAATTTCGATCGCAGTAAAGGAAGCCAGATTTTCTCAACTGTATATTTTCCCGACCATTTTGTTAGCCAGTCAATTACCGATATTTGCTCTAACTTTTGGGGGGACTTAATTTTAGAGCCATAAACAATCGTCAAGGCAAAGCGAATTTTGCCGATCAAGTTAAGGGGAAAAAAGCGCAAGAATTCTAGAGCGTTGGAAATAGAATAAAGCTTGCCATCGGTATACAAACCCGTGCGGGTTTCCACCCATACCATGTCCTGTTCTAAATCTAGTTCCTTTAAAAGCGATCGCAATTCGGTATCCGAAAGTAACGTAACGTGATAATGTTTATCCCAAATTACATCTCCCAATTGCCATGCACTGGCTAATCCTCCCAAGCAATTGTCAGCTTCAAACAGAGTTACCTGTTTACCC
>CALLPS010000375.1 GCA_938015355.1 uncultured Pleurocapsa sp. | reverse complement strand
TACAAGAAGCTCTCTGTAGCGCAAAAGGAACTGAGTCGGAAAACCAAAGGCTCTAGTAACCGATATAAAGCGCGACTTAAGGTAGCTAAAATACACGCCAAAATTAAAGATGCTCGTACTGATTTTCTGCATAAGCTGACTACTGATTTGGTCAGAGCTAATAGCGTGATTGCTATTGAGGATCTCGCAGTCAGAAATATGGTCAAGAATCACAAACTGGCTCGGTCTATTTCCGATGCAGCTTGGGGTGAAATGTTTCGTCAACTTGAGTATAAATGTGATTGGTACGGGCGAAAACTGGTCACAATTGACCGCTTTTTTCCTAGTAGTAAAAGATGTAACCATTGCGGATTCGTGATCGATAGGTTGCCTTTGAATGTTCGTAGTTGGGATTGTCCTAATTGTGGAACTAAAGGCATTGATAGAGATATTAATGCGGGAAAAAACATTTTAGCTGCGGGACTCGCAGTGATAGTCTGTGGAGCGACCGTAAGAGCGGAACAGAGTAAGTCTGTTAAGCCAGGTGCTATGAATCAGAAACCTAATTAGCGATGATTAGGAATCCCGCGTCTCCGACGCTGGGAAGATGTCAAGTTTGAATATAAAAGGCATGAATACTAACTATCTATATAAATGTGTCGATTATTAGGCTATCTTGGTTCCTCAATTCAACTAGACCGTATATTAATTAAACCAGAACACTCATTAGTTGTTCAAAGTTATAAACCGCAAGAAATGACCGCAGGATTGTTGAATGCTGATGGGAAAGAAATAACCGCTGGATCTTTAAATGCTGATGGTTTTGGGATTGGCTGGTATGGTGAGCCCAATAATCCCCCTTATGCCTACAAAAACATCCTACCGATTTGGAACGATGCCAACTTACCGCAGTTAGGACGCTACATCAAATCATCATGCTATTTAGGATATGTCCGTAGCTCTACATCCAATCTTTCTGTAGACATGATCAATTGTCAACCATTTACTCATCAAAATCTACTGTTTGTTCACAACGGTTTTATTGATGATTTCCGCAAGACTCTTTATCGACCAATTCGCAATAAACTCCATGATTTTGCTTACCAGCGTATCGAAGGAACAACGGACTCAGAACATATCTTTGCCCTAGTAGTCGATGAATTGGAAACCCACAGCAATATTAGTTTACAACAGGCTCTGAAAAATACCATTCTGCGGTTGATAGAGTTAGCAAAACCAAATAAAATTAATTTTTCTGCCAACATAGTGTTAAGTAATGGCAGAGAATTGGCGGCATGTCGCTATGCTAATCGCGAGCTAAGTCCCACTCTATATCATTTAAGGGATCAGGTGTCAGATGCCGTGATTATTGCTTCAGAACCTATGTTTGAAGGGGATTGGATCTTGTGCCCCGAAGCAAGTCTAATTGGTGTCGGAGAAGATCTGGCAGTTAACATCAGTTCAATCTCTTGACCCACTATCCCCAATCCATTAGAAATGGCAAAGTAGAATAATAATAGAAATTTATTTTAGCAACCATCAGGGTTTGAGAGTTTGCTAATTGTTTTTTTGCCAACTATGAGGGATTTATGAGCCGTATCAAAATAATCTTACTGATCGTGATCATCAGTGCCTTGAGTATTGTCTTTATCCAAAATAGAGAGCCTGTCGCCCTCAAATTACTTTGTGGCTATGGAACTTCTTTTTGTCTTTTTCAATCTCGCCCCTTACCGCTGGCAATTTGGATTGGCTTGTTTACGTTGATAGGAGCGATCGCTAATTTACTAATTCAAACACTCCACAACTATGGTTACGCAGATTATGGCAACCGAAAACCTCTCCTAGACGATGATTTATATCCGAAGAATAAAAGTTGGCAGAAGAAAAAGAGTCGTGAACAGAAATCTGCAACTTCAACTATGGATTTGGACGATTCCTTAAATTCCGTTGTTCAAGATAAGTTACCTGATACTAGTCGTTATGAAATCAAGCAAGAACCACAAAATGTAGAGCGTTCAGGTTCAACTTATTCTTACAAGTATCGAGAAGCGGGCGATCGCCCACAGAAAAGTCAGGAACGCACCAAGAAAAACTCAACTGAATCTGAAGTTAATTTTAATGTCACTCAGGAACAAGATGATGAGGACTGGATTTGAGCTTGAGCATAGTTTACACTGTTTACACTGTTTACACTCTTCGCAAATAGTTCTCTTGACTCTTGCTTAACCATACCGAGCATAGTTGCCTGTTGTAAATCAATAAAAGCCTCTAAATCTTCTAAATCATATTTATTCCTGAGCATTCTTCTGAGACTATCCTCCGCCTCTACGGTCAAGTAACCTGTGGTTAACGCTTGTTCTACTATTTCACGGATTAATTGCATAACTATTTTGGACTCCTTCCTAATTAATATAAAAATTCGTTAAAGTTGCTACTTACTATATTGAGTGAAATTATCTACGCTTAAAATCAGTTTTTCTAAGCTATAACAGTATCTTTATGAAGCATTTTTAAATTGATTTTTAAAGTCTAGTTGAATATATGTATTTTTTCTGTAATTTAGATCACCCTTATTCCGCGAGTCTACTAGTAAATATAATTTTTTAATAAAGTATTAGTAAAGTTGTCGGTGTTGCAGAACAAAAACAGAGCACAAGGAAAAAATTATTTTCGCTTCTTTTCACTGGTTAATCATATTTCTCTTCAACTCTATCTAGATTGATTGGCAAAATTAGTTATAAAACAATCGACGTTCTTCTAGGTTCCATTAATATATAAGTATAAACACTTAGAATAAATCAACGATATTGCAATGTTAAACTATTCTCAGTAATATTACCTACTATCATGCCTCATTATGCCAGTGTTCGCACTTTAACTAAGTAAAAATTTATAAATTGAGATTAGATGAGAGCAGGAAAAAACTACAGTTTTCGATGTCAAAAATTGCTATAAAAAAAGGTTTGGTGTCTCGTCCCGATAGCTGATAGATTCAGTTTACGGTTGTGGGAGCAACCGATAGTTAGTTTTTTAATTAGAGTTTTGAAAATAGAAAAATAGACAGATTAATGAGTAATTTATTACAGGGCTTAAATATTTATCTAATTGGCATGATGGGTTCAGGAAAGACCACTGTCGGTAATCATTTAGCCCAGAGTCTCGATTACCGTTTTATCGATACGGATCAAACCATAGAAGCGATCGCCAAACAACCAGTTTCGGCAATTTTTGAACAGTCAGGAGAAGCCTGTTTTCGAGAATTAGAAACGAAAGTTTTAGCCGAGTTATCAGTATATACTCGTTCAGTAGTGGCTACGGGAGGAGGGATAATTCAGGAGCAGATGAACTGGAGTTATCTCAAACATGGTCTCATTGTCTGGCTGAATGTCGATTTAGAGATCTTAAAAAAAAGAGTAGCAGAAGATGCAACTAGACCATTAGCTGAGAAACTAGAATCATTACTAGAAACCCGTCGCCCTTTATATGCTCAAGCTGATATTGAGATCGCAGTTAAATCAGGATCAGAACCGAACCCTGAAGAATTAGCTGCTCAAATAATTGCCATGATCCCCACTGTCCTTAAGTCTCAAGTTTAGGTGGCTGTGAGAAATTAGGTACAGAAATGCAAATCACAACTAGAAATTTTATCTCGAATACCTATTAAACTCTATGGTTAACGATAGCGAATATTTTAAAGAAGCGGCAGCTAGTCGTGTCCGTGTTCTTAGTGAAGCCCTGCCCTATATCCAAAAATTTGCTAACAAAACCATCGTCATTAAATACGGTGGTGCAGCAATGAAAGACAGTAGCCTTAAAGTCAAGGTCATCACAGATGTAGTTTTTCTTGCCTGTGTTGGAGTGCGCTCTGTAGTAGTTCATGGAGGAGGTCCCGAAATCAATACCTGGCTCCAGAAATTAAATATTGAGCCACAGTTTAAAGATGGACTGAGGGTTACTGATGCAGCCACCATGGAGGTGGTAGAAATGGTCTTGGCAGGGAGGGTCAATAAAGACTTGGTATCCTTGATTAACCGTGCTGGAGCAATGGCTGTAGGACTTTGTGGCAAAGATGGCAACTTGATTCAGGCTCGACCAGTAGGAAAAGAAGGAGTTGGCTTTGTCGGTGAGGTTTGTAACATCAATATTGGGTTAATCGAGTCTCTGGTTAATAGCGGTTATGTCCCCGTAATTTCTAGCGTTGCTGCTGATGAGGATGGACAGGCATATAACATCAATGCCGATACTGTGGCAGGGGAAATTGCCGCAGCTTTGCAAGCAGAAAAGCTGGTTTTGTTAACTGATACTCCAGGAATATTGTACGATTACCACGACCCCACAACTCTGATCAATAAACTGGATATCAAGAAAGCGAGGGATTTAATTGATCAAGGAGTTGTCTCAGGGGGTATGATTCCGAAAGTTTCCTGTTGCGTGCGATCGCTGGCACAGGGAGTAAAAGCGGCTCATATTCTTGATGGTCGTTTACCTCACTCCCTACTGTTAGAAATTCTCACTGACGAGGGCATTGGCTCCATGATCGTAGCTTCGGAATCGACTAATTAGTATGCTAGTTAAACTTCGATTTATGCGCAGTGTTTTAAAGCTTATAGCTTATAGCTATTAACTAATTAATTTTCTTAATTTTCAACGAAGCTAATCCACATTCAGCGTACTATTTACGAATTACCCGAATATATCTGTCATAGTTATTGTAACGAGAGTTGGTATTGGAATTAGAGGGATTGATAATGATAACTGACCCTCTTCGGGAACGATTTCGGCGATGATGATCATAATGGTCGTGATCATATCTTCTACGGCGACTAGAGCCTCTATATTGTCTATGATGTCTATGTTCCCTCCGAGATCCATGGTGTCCATCATAATCAGAGCGTCGATTGTGTCTCCTTGAGGGGAGGGGAATATGAGTTCGAGGACGAAGATTTAAAGGAGTTGGCGGGTTAATACGACCACGAACCCCAACTTGAGCTATCTGAAGATTATCTTGAACCTGATCAGGGCTAGCATCAACGGGAGAATCGATGATGCCCAATGTTCCTAGAGATATAGCTAATATTCCCAAAGTTGAGCGCCAATTTATCTTAGCTAGAGATAGTTTATTCATAATAGATTGCTGATTAGATTGCTATGGACTTGTACAGTAGCGGTAAATTATTTAATAATAAAAGTCTAAGTAAATACCACAGTATTCTAAAAGTGACGATAGATAATCAAGAAAAGTTTCAGCAGAAATACCAAGCAGGAAAACAAGCCTTGGAAAGGGGACAGTATCGTCTGAGTATTGAAAATCTCGAAATTGCCAAGGAACTCGTATCGTCAAATTCTCGTCGGGGTGGGGAAGCGCAAATTTGGTTAGTTACTGCCTATCAAGCAGCCAACCAGCTCGATCAAGCGATCGCTCTAGCGCAAGAATTAATTACTCATCCTGATACTCAAACTCGCGAACAAGCGCAACGTATTCTCTACATCATGAAAGCTCCTAAACTGGAGCGACCAAAAGAATGGATGAGTGAAATTCCTGATTTAGCCACAGCAGATCAAGGTAGATCCCGCTATGTTGGGGCGAAAAAGAAGCCTGTTTCACAATCTGCGGCAAAGGAGTTTGATCAGCCACCAATAGATCGAGCAGATCCTCAAGATAATCAGTTTATTTGGTTTGCTTTATTGTTAATCATTTTAATATTAGGCAGTCTTACCTGGTTGAATTTGGTTTAACCCGTGAACGAAGAAAAGCAACAATTGACATTTCTCGATCAAGATCTCAGGCAATTTTTTTGTGGAATGGCGATCGCTATTTAAGCTCTTAGCGTAACTTAAGTAAATTTTTAGCTAATTAGATTAAAAAACAGGAACTTATCTTAGAGAAATCACTTCCAATATAGATAGTAATCTTTTTAAATTTCAAGTAACTATTATTGATGATGTTAAATGTTCAGTTGACTTGCCCTAAATTAAATAAACTATATGTTCGTATTTTAAGCAGTAGCGTGGTCGCTTTAATTGGTTTGACGGCGGGATTGATTCCTGAAATATCTTTGGGCTTTAATGATACCCAGGAAACTCATTGGATGACAGTCTCGTTATCTAGAGATGCCTATGGACAGCAATTCACCCCAGAGGAAACGGAAAATTATGCTAAAGCAGGTTACGAAGTTGAGCTCCTGAGGAGGGAAATATACAAAGAAATCAAAAATTTGATCAATGAATCTCCGCCAAATATTGTTTGTGATCAACAGTCCACCATCGACAATCTGAAACCAGAAATTCAGGAAATTGCCAATCGTTATTGCAATCAATCTCAACAAATTGTGCAGCAAAATAACTTGACAATCACTCGTTTTAATGAGTTGAAAACCCATTATGAGAGTCGCGATACTTTTTATCAACAGGTACAGGAAGTTTTATTAAAATTACAAAATTAAAAAAGAAATGACCTTAGTATTCTCGAAAAAATTAAGAAATTAGGGTCATTTTACGATTAAACTTAAAAATAAAGCAGATATCTTGACTGGAGTAATTATGGGTAGAAAAGCCAAGCTTAAAAAACTGCGCCAGCAACAGCAAGCCAGCGCAGAATTAAATAAAAATAAAAAGTACGATGAAACTCAATTCGTTGAGCAGTTTACGAGAATGGGCTATCAGGCAAAAATAGATCCTAAACTACAGCCCAAAACTAACCGAGGAAATATAGCTCCAGAAATTCCTCAAGATAGAATTGAACCGCAGCTATAAATCTAATTATTACTATGCTTAATTGGGTTTAAAGCAAAATATTTTTGAGACTATTGCGACTTAATTCCCAGCTAGATATTGGTAAGACAATTGGCCAAAATAAGGGTGCGATTAACAAAACCATCCAGGATAATAAATCAAAGTTAGAAGTGCTTCTATCTAAATAGAACATCATAAACCAATAGATAAAAACCATCAAGGCAATTGATAAGTAACAAGTAACTATATTTTCCGACATCCTTTTGATTAGTCAAAATAAAATTTGTGTAATCAATTATTGTTGGCACTACTTAAAATAGTAAGCAGTGAAAATACCGAAATTGATCAATATTAAGTCATAATTGTGGATAGGCTGCGATCAACTGCTGCAATTTAACTCTTT
>CALLPS010000374.1 GCA_938015355.1 uncultured Pleurocapsa sp. | reverse complement strand
GGCGTTTGGTTAGCTTTAGAAGTATTTTTTGGATATATCGGTGTCGATACAATAGCCGATTACAGTGAATTTATCTTTGAACGTAATTCCATCACTCTTAACTGCTAAATAGAATTTATGCTCGACGCGACAACACATAATGATCATGAATCAGAATTAGGAGCACCTTCCTGGAGAATAAAGCTTCTCTATGACGGGGAATGTCCTCTTTGTGTGCGGGAAGTGAATTTCCTGACAAGAAGAGATGCAGGTAGAGGAATTATTAAATTTATCGATATTGCTAGTCTTGATTATAATCCCCAAAATCATGGAGGAATTGATTATGCTACGGCTATGGGCAGGATTCATGGGATTTTAGCCGATGGCACTGTGATCAAGAATGTTGAAGTCTTTAGACAAGCTTATGAAAATCTGGGTATGGGTTGGGTCTACAGTATAACAAAGGTACCAGTCTTGGGAGCGATCGCAGATTGGCTCTACGGAATTTGGGCGGACTGGCGACTGAAAATTACAGGAAGACCAGATCTAGATACTATTATTGTCGAAAGACAAAAAAAATTAAATAGTTCAAATTCCCCAAGATGTAGAATAGATTAATGATTAGTAAACTGGCAGTAATCATTAACGCTAGATAAATTAAAGAAAATAGGGTCGAACTAAAGCAGTTCGTAATGCTATTATCAATATGCCAGAGATTATTATAGGGTAACAATTATGGTTCAAGCACCTGTTTCTCCAGTGGTACTAGCTATTCTGGATGGTTGGGGTCATCGTGAGTCTTCAGATGCTAATGCTATCGCCGCAGCGCAGACACCAGTATTTAGTAGCTTGCAAGCCGTATATCCCCATACGTTAATTCATACATCGGGTAAAGATGTCGGATTACCCGATGGTCAAATGGGAAATTCCGAGGTGGGACACCTCAATCTAGGGGCGGGGAGGGTAGTGCCTCAAGAATTAGTGAGAATATCTGATGCAGTTGAAGATGGCTCGTTGCTGGAAAATGAAGTACTGATTGATGCTTGCACTAAGGCTAATGCCATGGGAGGTAAGCTACATTTAGTTGGTTTGTGTTCGGAAGGTGGAGTACATTCTCATTTAAAGCATCTAATTGGTCTGTTGCGTTTAGCTAAAGCTAATAATGTTAGTGATGTTTGTATTCATGCTATTACCGATGGCAGAGATACTTACACTACCGAAGGTATCAAGGCATTAAGCAAGATCCAAGACTCGATTAATAAAGTTGGGATCGGACGTATTGTAACTATCAGTGGTCGCTACTATGCCATGGATCGAGATCGACGCTGGGATCGAGTACAGTTGGCTTACGATATTATGACCCAGGAGAAAAATATTGACGGACGCTCCGCTACCGAGATTTTAGAAAGTTTCTACGCTCAAGACACCACCGACGAGTTTATTATTCCCACAAGAATAGGGTCTGGGGCAGTTAAACCAGGTGACTCGGTTATTTTCTATAATTTTCGTCCTGATCGGGCAAGACAACTCACCTATGCTTTTGTCAATGATAATTTTGATGGATTTGCTAGAGAAAAAATAGACTCGCTACATTTTGTTACCTTCACTCAATATGACCCCAATGCTGCCGTCGAGGTCGCTTTTAAGCCTCAAAATTTAACCAACATCTTAGGGGAAGTAATCGCCAATCAGGGTTTAAGACAATTCCGCACCGCAGAAACAGAAAAATATCCCCATGTAACCTATTTTTTCAATGGTGGTTTAGAGCTACCTTTCGAGGGGGAAGATCGAGAAATGATTCAAAGTCCCATGGTGCCAACTTATGATCGCGCGCCAGAAATGTCTGCCCAAGCAGTAACGGAAGCAGTTTGTCAGGCGGTCAACCAAGGTGTTTATTCCCTGATTATAGTTAACTATGCTAATCCTGATATGGTAGGGCATACAGGTAATCTAGATGCAGCAATAACAGCAATTGAAACCGTTGATCAATGTCTTGGTCGGGTAATTGAAACCGTAAATAGCGCGGGAGGAACGCTTTTGATCACCGCAGACCATGGCAATGCTGAATATATGCAGGATGCAGATGGTAACCCCTGGACAGCCCATACTACTAATCCAGTACCTTTTATCTTAGTTGAAGGTGAAGCTAGAAAAATTATTGGACATGGTACTAATGTTCCCTTGAGAGCAGACGGTTGTTTGGCGGATGTTGCCCCTACTATCTTGGAGATATTGCAAATTCCCCAGCCAGAAGAGATGAAAGGGCAATCTCTAATTGAGCCAGCAGTTTATGAAGCTAAACCGAATCGCACTCCAATTCAAATATCAAGGTGATGAAAAGCTATAAGCTATAAGCTATAAGCCCCTTTCGCTGCATTACTTAGTTGAATATAGTCCTGGGGTCGGCGTACAATGGTTGTCAGACTTAAATTAGAAATTAAACTGTAACTAAATTAGATTTTTACAATGACTCCTCAAACTCTTCAAATAATTCAAATTATCTGGGCATTATGTGCTTTTTTAACAATTGTATTTGTCTTATTACATAGCCCTAAAGGTGATGGCTTAGGGGGAATTGGCGGACAGTCTCAGATGTTTACTAGTACCAAAAGTGCTGAGAATGCTTTAAATAGAATCACTTGGGCATTAGCAATTACCTTTATCTCATTTACGGCGATCCTAGCTAAATTTGGCAGCCCCACTTAACTAGCTATAAGCTTTTTAATTAGAGTGCTTTACGGCATAAACGAAAGTAACTAACATCAAAATTACATTATGAACAAGTGGCGTTCAACATGGCAAAAAATAGTTGTCATAGCGATCGCCACTTTTTTTGGTATATTTATTTCTAGTAATATTGTTTATTCCCAACCTACCCCTTCATCAGATTTACCATCACCAGGGATTCATGACCTCCCTGAGTTTTTAGTAACCTGGCAAGATCCCTCTAGTAGTGGTGATTACTTCGAGCAGATTGAATCAACTCCTCTGGGATATTTAGTTTGGTCAGAGTTTCCTCTTAAAATTTATCTAGAGCAACCACAAAACACTGATAATACCGCTGCCAATCAACGTTGGCAACAATGGACAGCAACAGTTAAAAAAGCGATCGCCGAATGGAATGTTTATGTTCCCTTGGTAGAAATAGTAGACAGAGAAACTGCTGATATCATAGTTTTGCGATCGCAACCTGAGCGACAAGTCAAGTTAAATCCAGATACAGGACTTTATGATATTCCTCGGGCGATCGCCGCCCAGACTACTTACGAATTTTATTTAACTAAAGATCCTGCGGTAATTGCCCTAAGGATGACGGTGCAAGTTAGCCCAAATTTTACAGGAGTATCCTTGCTCGCTACAATTCGCCACGAATTAGGACATGCTTTAGGAATTTGGGGACATAGCCCAGAAGCCAGCGACGCACTATATTTCTCTCAGGTAAGCGATCCCCCTACTATTTCCCCGCGAGATATCAATACCCTCAGGAAGATCTATCAACAACCAACAAGATTAGGTTGGAAAATCTAACTATTTCCTGTTCTAATTGTTCCCCCAAAATTGGGGCTTTAATAAATTAATCTAAACTCGCCAGTAACTTGGCAAGCTTTAAATGAAGTTTCTTATGGAGTGACAACATGCTGAAATACAAGGCGGGAAAAGCCAGATGTATTTGAAACGAATTAACTAGGGTTTGCTCAATAAGTTAAAACGATCTATTCATAAATGTTTCAAGACTTTTTATTCAATTCAAGTGCAAGGTTTTTTGATTGACCAGGTTATTTTTCTTGCACTTAGTAAAATAAAATGTATTCTTTTCTTAAAAGCTGAAAGCTAAGAGCTAAGAGCTTTTGAACAGATATCTTATCAAGTCCAAGTTTTTCAGCAAACTCTAACTAATTTCTTGTAAAAAAGCTTTTTTTAAAATTCTTGGATTACCAGTTAATACCTGACTTATATATTTATCCAATAGCTGGACATTTAAGTCAGCTAAACTATTGCTGTTATTCTGTTTTTGATATCGATCATCCACAAGTACGTAAATTTCTAACCGATTATTGAGCCAAAACCAAATCTCTTTAACCCCCAGTTTTTGATATTTATCTAAATCCTCAACACTGCCACTACTGAAGATTACTTCTACAGCTAAATCAGGAATTAGTTTTAAATTGTTGAAACAAAAGCTAGTATCTGGTTCTTTACCGACAGATTTATCTTTTTGTTTAAGGGTCAGGGTAATCGCATCAAAATTCCAAGTCAAAATATGCCAGAATTAGACAAAATCTGAAGCAGAAAATTATTATTTAATCCAGCTTGATAACGTTTCATCTTCAGACTGACTTTAGAATTATCTTGACGAAGCAAATTGAGAGCTAGTCTTTTTAAGATAGTCATGTTTCGCGGAGCATGATCTTTGCGAATTCGAGAATCGTCTTCAGAAAAAACTACATCTAGACACCAGTGTAGCTGGTTCTCTACTCCCCAGTGACTGCGAATTGAATGAGGAAAGTTAGCAAAATCAGGTTCGAGAGAACTAAGAAAAAATCTCGTGCTATGGGTAGTCTGATTCCAAAGTTGGCGATATGCGAAGCGGTATCCTTTAGGACTACTTTGTTCTACAATTAAAGTTTGAAGTCCAGCCCACTGTCTGATTTGTTTGGGGTCAAACACTTGTTTTGCTGAAACTGAAACGAAACATCGTTTTTCAATGCGATGATGTCCTGCTTCGTAAATGGATTCTGTCTTGTGTGCTGGTGTTTTCTCTTCCTCACGTTGATATTTTTTCCACCAATTTATAGCATCTTGCGCCAGAGTTGGGTGGTTGGCTTTGAGAGTCAAAATGTAGTCTGCACCTGCGGATTGAATTTGTCGTGCAATGGCTTTTTGAGTTCCCATCGCATCCGTTGTCACGATTGCGCCAGATAAATCCAATTGTTCTAGCAATAGAGGAATTGCTTTTATCTCGTTCGATTTTTGTTCGACTGCAACCTGCCCCAATACTAATTTGTGACTACTTGACCAAGCACTGACCATGACTAAAGATTTTAAAGAACTTTCTCGGTCATAAGAGCCTTTGAGACTTTTACCATCAATTGCTACAACTTCTAACCCTAGCTTTCCCGCGATTACTTTAACCCATGCCTGGAAGTTTTGTTCTAAAATTTCAGGCTCTAGCTGGCTAAAGACCCTACCAAAGGTATCGTGAGATGGTATTCCGTTAGACAGTTCGAGAAAAGTAGAAAGCCATTCCTTTTTTGCCTTACCATAAGTTTCGATCGCAACCCATCCAGAAGCGACCCATAGTATTGCTAAGATGGCGATCGCTATTATGTCTACTAGCTTATGAGAGCTTCTGGTCACAACCCTCCGATCTGGTATCTTGCCAAAATGCTCTTCTATCGACTTTTTCAGGGATTCTCTGGTCATGGGAATAAATATCTTATTTTCCCACTTTTCTCTCTATTCGTTTGATGCGATTACCCTGG